>JBJTQS010000324.1:0-16153 GCA_046075765.1 Bacteroidota bacterium | reverse complement strand
GACTCCAAGGAAGGAGTGGCGGATCCAAGCAATATATTGCATTGGAAAAGCTTCGCACACATGATGGCAGTGTCACGCGCAGAATAGCGCGGCGCGGGATCAGACTGCTTATAACTCGAATCGTGCTCTTCATCAACTATGATTAATCCAGGCTTTCGCAATGGTAGAAAAATGGCTGAGCGGGCACCTATGACAATGGGATATTTGAAATCGCCGTTCGATCCATCGCGAACCATTCGCAAATAGGTTTCGGCTCGATCGCGAGGAGAGTAACGGGAGTGATAAACCAATACCCTGTCGCCGAAATGCAACTTGAGTCGGTTAATTATTTGTGCCGTTAATGCAATTTCCGGCAACAAATAAAGCACTTGCTTACCCAAATCAATTTGCTCTTGTATGAGTCTTATGTAGATCTCCGTTTTCCCGGATGATGTTACCCCATGCAGTAAAACAGGTTTATTTTCAGAGAATCCCTGTTTTACCTTTTCGAATGCTGCTTGTTGATCGGCACTCAATTCAAACTTACGGGCATTTTCAGCTCCCCTACCTGCATGCAAATCACTTTCTGCCGTAAATATCTCAAGTACGCGCTTGTTTACTAACTGGGTTAACGAGGCTGGAGAAGCATCAGCAGCTTTCAGCAAGTGCGATTTCAAGATTTCTGCGCGTCCTTTTTCCGAACATAAGCGGATAAAGTGCATCAGGATCTCCAATTGCTTGGGTGATCGTTTCTCCAGGGCATCAAAGGCATTACGAAGAAAATCCTCGTTGCGAGCCTCTGCTGTATATCTTATAAATTCTGCGGTACGCGGCTTGAAGGTTTCACGAATCGACTCATGCACATCCAATATCCCTTTGCTTACCAAATCACGCACCAATTTCATTCCAAACTTGGAACCACTGGCTTTGATGGCATCTGCAATGGTAATTTGGTTACCTCTAACCGCCTCAACAATTGCTTCTTCTTCGCCTGTAAGTACAACTTCTGGCAAGACATCATCACCCTCTGCGAGTGAAAGTACCGTTTCGCTTTGCAATTTTAAATCACCAGGTAATGCGGCAACCATTACCTCTCCTGCGGTGCACATGTAATAGTCGGCAATCCAATCCCAAACGCGGAATTGCTCTTCTGTGATCACAGGATAGTCATCTAATAGCTCCAACAATTCTTTGGGCTCAAAATCCTTGGGGCCATCGGTATGTACCTTACGAACCACGGCCGTATACAACTTTGCTTTACCGAATGAAACAACCACACGCATACCGGCAACCAAGCCATCTGCCATGTCTTCAGGAACCAAATAGGTATAGGTCCTACGCAGAGCGAGGGGCAGAATCACATCCGCGTAAAGCGGTTTAAGAGAATTGCGCGGCATCTACAGCAATATTAATTACGGTCGCGCCAAATCAGCCAACCCTTTTTGAAAAAATAAGCCAACTGCACGACTACAATAATAACCATAGCCAATACTACACCTATGTAGCCGTAAGGTGAATGCAATTCAGGCATGTTAAAAGGCATGGTGTCCTTATCGAATTGGAAGTTCATTCCATAAACACCCACAATAAAAGTGAGCGGAATGAATATGGTAGATATGATGGTGAGTACCTTCATAACCTGGTTCAAGCGATTGCTTACGCTGGACAGGTAGATATCCATCAACGAAGCGGTGATCTCTCGGTAAGAATCGATGATATCCATCACTTGGATGGTGTGATCATAGGTGTCGCGCAAGTACCTCCTTGAAACATCACTGAAAAGCGGTGAAGGGTTGCGCATGATATCGTTCAACTTTTCACGTTCAGACCACACGATGCGGCGAAAATGAATTAGTCGACGCTTGGAACCCTGAATGTTTTGTAACGAGTAACGGTCAGGAGCATCCAGCAACACATCTTCCAAATCATCGAGAAAGTTTCCGAGTCTTTCCATCACAGGAAAGAAGTCATCCACTACAGCATCCATGATGGCATAACCAAGGTAAGAAGCACCACTTTTGCGTAGCACTCCGCGATTCTGTTGAAGCCTGTCCTTTACAGCAAGAAAGATATCATTCTGTCGTTCTTGGAAAGAAATCACAAAATTTTTGAAAATGAATAGGGACACTTGTTCATCCAGGAAATCATCACCATTGGTGATGGCACGAGAAACGATGAACAAATGGTGATCAGACTCCTCCACTTTGGGACGCTGATGTCCACTCAAAACATCTTCCATTTCCAGTCTATGGATATTGAAAGCATCACACATCGACTCAAAAAAGGCACGATCTCCGAAACCCTTTACCTCAACCCAATGGGTAAGGGTTGGATTATCGAGTAGATGACTTTTTATTGAATTTACGTCTTCAAAAGCTTTGTCCTCGATTGATGCTTCATTATAACTGATAATCCTGACATGCGGCTTAAGAGCATCATCCGAGATGCTCATAGTACCCGGGGCGGCACCAGGGGGCGCTTTTTTAAGCTTGCGGAAACGGATTTTCCTGGGCGACTTTTTTTTGACTGCGCTTTCCATGTGAAGGGTTGAATTTCAGCCGATGGGATTTAAATTTACTAGCCCCACGCACTTGGTAAAAATAGGCAATTTGAACATCTTTGCACAACGGAAAAGAGAACCTTATATATCAACCAAGAAACAGAAAATGCAGGAAAAAACACAAGATGAATGGTTCTCTACCTGGTTCGACTCCCCTTACTATCACATACTTTACGGTCATCGTGATGAATCGGATGCTCAGCATTTTATAAACCAATTGACCGCGTTGCCATGGTTCAATTCAGGCAGCAAGGTTGCCGATATCTGCTGTGGCAAAGGCCGCCATTCCCATTATTTGCATTCCAAAGGGTTTGAGGTTGTTGGCTATGACTTATCGCCTGCAAGCATTCAGCATTGCTTGGAAACTGCAAAGCGTGGAATGACATTTCGAGTTCATGACATGCGAACTCCATATCCCGATATGAGTTTTGATGTGGTTCTCAACCTCTTCACCTCCTTCGGTTATTTCGGAACCGATAAAGACAACCAAAATGCCATAACAAACATGGCGGCGGCGCTAAAGCCTTCAGGCCGACTGGTAATCGACTTTCTAAATCCCGAATGGGTTACCAAACAATTGGTACCACATGAGTCAATAATCAAAGGCGGGATTCAATTTGAAATAGCAAGGAGCATTAACGATGGAAGACTTATCAAGGAGATAATGTTCGATGCACACGGACAGCAATACCGATTCGAGGAAAATGTGGAGCTTATATCATTGGAAATGTTCAGCAAATACTTGTCACAAGCGGGCATGTCAATTGAACAAGTCTATGGAAATTACGATCTTCACCCCTACAACGCCGAAGAATCCACAAGAATGATCATTATCGCCAAACATAGCCAAGCATGAGCATATTGGAATCCATCATCATGTTCGTTTTGGTGTCCCTTGCGGGGATGTTGTTTTTCACCATCCGCACCGTAAATCAGCGGATATTGAAATTAGCATTGGCATTCACCGGGGCGTTCCTATTCTCGTTGAGTCTTACTCATCTGCTGCCCACCGTTTTTTCCCACAACACCCAAAGCGCAGGCATTTTCATACTTGCGGGATTCTTTCTGCAATTGGTATTGGAATATTTCACCGAAGGTATCGAACATGGACATGAGCATCACCATCACGGTAAAGGATTCCCCATAGCCATGATGACAGGACTTTGCATTCACTCCTTTTTGGAAGGCATGCCTTTGTCAGGGCATTTCGAAATGCATGAGCATAATCATTCACTTTTGGCAGGCATAGTCCTACACCACCTACCAGTCGCATTTGTTTTGGTTAGCATGTTGATTCATGCAGGGCTCAACCGCACTTGGACAATGGTGAATTTGATGTTGTTTGCCGCTATGGCACCATTAGGCGCTGGCTTCAGCACATTGCTAAGTGAAACTGATATCATGAATATCAGTGCGCACTACGATAAAATAATGGGATTGGTAATTGGAATATTCTTACACATTTCCACCACTATTTTATTCGAATCAGGCAGCGATCACCGATTCAATCTTTATAAGCTGACCATCATTTTACTCGGGGCAGGCACAGCATTGCTGATGTGATTAAGCCAACGCAGCTTTAACCGCATCAAAATCGGGCAAATCTCCAGCTGACTCATTCACTTGGGCGTATTTTACGATGCCGTTTTCGTCGATTACAAAAGCAGAACGCTTGGCAGTTCCTTTCATTCCAAAAACGAAATCATCGTATTGAGTACCATAAAGATTGCAAACCTCTTTGTTGTAATCAGCCAATAGATCAAAATTGTAACCTTGTTCTTCTTTGAACTTTCCTAGGGTAAAAAGGGTATCCGTAGAAATTCCGAAAACTTTGGCGTTAACACTGTTATAAGAGGCCAAATCATCGCGCACAGCACAAAGTTCTTTGGTACATACACCAGTAAATGCGGCAGGGAAAAAATATAAAACCACCTTGTGTCCACGAAGAGAACTTAGTGTAACAGGTTGCTTTTCGGTGTTGTGTAAGGTGAAATCGGGTGCTGGTTGATTTAGTGTAACAGACATTTTATAGGTTTTAAAGGTTGTTTTTAGAGAATTGCAAATATCGGGATTGGAACACGATTGGTGTCAAAAAGTTTTCAAAAGACCACGGCTTTTATGCATCCTATAAACAAACTTGCCTGTTACCACCCCAAAGGCAGCACCTGCAAAAGCATCGGAGGACCAATGCTTTCCGTTGTAAACTCTGGATGCGGTAACGGCGCTGGCCAAGCCATAGGCAAGCCATGGAACCCACTTTTTCTGCTTCCCGTAGCATGAAGACAAAACGGTAGCAACGGCAAAAGCACTGGCGGCATGTCGGGAAACGAAAGAGCCATTATCACGCAAATCGCCTAATGGACCCTCAAATACATATGGATTGGATGGCATATCGTCGGACGGCCGATGTCGTTGAAAAATCCACTTGGAGCCTGTTGCACCTCCTGCAGAAAACACAAACGCTTCCAATCCTGCAAAAGCAGCTTGAACGTGTTGCTCCTCCCCTTTCACTTTGCCATAAAGACTTAACCCGGCCAGCAGAGGCAAGGAGTACAATCCATTACCAAAAGGTTCGATGCCATAACCTGTTATATCCATCATCGATCGACTTCTGCTATCCTGGAGGATGCTTTCAATTTCCGAGTCGAATTGATACAAAATTGCCGTTCCTGCTGAAATCCCCACAAATGCGGCCCAATCAGGCTGATTCCATCGCAATGGTTCGGTGATCATGACGCCTGCATCCTGCCACATAACACGAATCTGAGAACTACTATCGCTTTGAGCATGCAGTTCACTACACCACAAAAAGCAACAGAAAGAAACCGTGAGAAAGAAATTTAGCAACGAAACTCGAAACATATCACAGGCCTTTTGACTTCGCCTCGTTCCAATATACGTCCATCTCTTCGAGTGTCATGTCTTGAAGTGATTTACCCGAATTTCGAGCAGATTCCTCCAGGTATTGAAACCGTGCAATGAACTTTAGGTTGGTTCGTTCGAGTGCCTCATCAGGATTCACATCCAAAAACCTGGAAAGGTTGACCATGGAAAACATCAAGTCACCAAACTCGGCTCTGGTGCGATCTGTATTTCCGGCACGAATTTCCGCTCGGAGCTCACGGAGTTCTTCCTCAACCTTATCCAACACTTGCTCTTGTTCCTCCCAATCAAACCCCGCCGAGCGTGCCTTGTCTTGAACACGCATTGCTTTAATCAAGGATGGCAAAGAGCGAGGCACACCCTCCAAAACAGATTTTTTACCTTCCTTGAGTTTCAATTGCTCCCAGTTGCGAGCCACTTCGGAAGCATCTTGAACCTTCACTTCGCCATAAATATGTGGATGGCGATGTATCAACTTTTCGCACACCTGGTTGATTACTGATTCTATATCAAAAGTGCCTGTCTCGGAACCTATTTTTGCATAAAAAACGATGTGCAAGAGTATATCGCCAAGCTCTTTGCGAATTTCTTCGGAGTCGCCGTCGAGTATTGCATCAGTAAGCTCGTAAACCTCTTCAATAGTCAAGTGCCGCAATGACTCCATAGTTTGCGCCTTATCCCAAGGACATTTCTCACGCAAATCATCCATGATTTTCAGCAACCGGTCGAAGGCAGCCAATTTTGGGTCGATTTTCTCCATAGTTAGCAAAAGTAAGGATTCCCAAATACCCCTTCTTATATTTGCAATTAGATGATTCGTAACGCCATTGCCATCCTATTTTTACTGGTAGTTTGTTCAACTAAATCAGTGAACGGACAGACATCCATTGCCACAACCGCACACAAAGGTTACCTTTTGGCCCATAGACCAATGGTGGAAGGACTCCGACAAGACCGAGTTCGAGGTTTTGATTTGTCGATTTCCAGGAGAACGGATGGATCCAAAGATTGGCACCATCAATATAATTTCCCCGAAGCTGGGCTTTACATCGGTGTTTGGAACTTAGGGAACCGCGAAGAGCTCGGTACTGGAATCTCCTTAATTCCTTATGTCGACTTCCCATTGGCGAGGCACCGCAATTCCGCTTGGGTGATAAAATTTGGCTGGGGTGTCGGTTTCATTGAAAAAAAGTTCGATGCCGAAGACAATTACAAAAATGTAGCCGTAGGCTCCAGGATTAACAATGCTATCCTATTGCACCCTCGTTACCAGTTCAATATTTCAAAATCCTTGGCATTGGCAACAGGTATCTCCCTCACCCATTATAGCAATGGCAGTTTTGAATCACCGAATTTAGGGGTCAACATGGCAGCATTAACATTAAGCCTTTCTCTGAAGCTGGGCGCAGATACTTTGTCTATGCATAAGGATACGATAATGGAAAAAGGCCGACAATGGCAATTGTTCGCTTCCGCTTTTGCGAAAGAAGTAGCCCCTGCGGATGGTGACAAATACGTGGTTGGAACGTTGATGGGTGAACATATGTGGCGAAGGACAAACAAATTCTCCTTCGGCGTTGGTGCGGATGTTTTCTTCGACAAATCCTTTTCCGGAAAAGATGGCTTCAAAGAATCAAATGGTTTGTTAGGATATATCAGGACTGGGGTTCACGCTTCCACTGAAATGCATGTTGGTCGCACAGCTTTGGTATTGGCCATGGGTAGTTACGTGTATTCAGGTGTTATTGGAGAGACATTTTATCATCGTTTCGGAATTCGACAACAAATCGGAGAACGATACCTACTTTGCATGCATGTAAAATCGCATTGGGGTAAAGCCGACTTCATGGAATTCGGAGTTGCCAGGATTTGGAAGAATAAAAAACAAAACGATCAAATCCATATGAAAGGGCAATCATGAGGCTGAAACACTTTTTATTTTTAATGATTGCTGCGATTGTACTCAATTCATGTGGCAAGGATCCATTTTGTAATTGTTTTGAGTCTACCGGCTCAAACACTTCTGAAACACGAGCTGTTGAATCATTCAGCACCATTGAAGTGTTCAATAACGTGAATGTTAACTGGCATCAGAGCGTCGACTATAAGCTGGTGGTAACATGTGGCTCCAATTTGCTTGACGGAATACAAACCGATGTTGAAGCGGGCGTTTTGAAAATTCGAAACGGAAATCGTTGCAATTGGATGAGAGACCCAGGAAACACCTTCTGGGTGGATGTTTACTCTCCTGCACCCAGTTCCATCATCTGCCGTACGGTAGGCGATATCATCTGCAAAGACACCATCCGCAACAGCGTGTTCTTAGCAGAAAGCTGGGATGGAACAGGAACTATCAAACTTATTTTGGATGTTTCAGAAGCCTATTTGAAAATCCACACCGGACCTGTTGACATCATTGCCAAAGGGACCACGGATTACTGCTATCTTTACAACACTGGAAATGGATACATCAGAGCCGAAGAATTACAAACAAGAGATGCATTTGTGATGTCGCGAAGCACGGGCGATTGTTATGTCAACAGCAACAACAACCTTCAGGTTAAGATTGATTACCAAGGCGACATATATTATTCCGGCCAACCATCCAGCATACAAAGTCAGATAACAGGTACCGGACGACTCATCAGATTCTGAAACCCCAATGTTAAAGCAACTCCGATTTGCGTTTGCCCACTTCCTGTTCTGGTTAGTTGTTTTTGCCATTTCAAGGGCATTGATGTTGGTCCTGATTTCAACAACTGCCGACTTTGATTTTTTTTCCTTCGAAACTTTGGGAGTTTTTTGGCATGGGCTTCGACTTGATTTATCAATGGCAGCCTACCTTTTTGTATTCCCACTGCTGTTCATACCATTTTTAGGAACAACATTTCATAATCGATTAATAGAATTTGTTAATTACTACTACAAAACCATTGTAGCCATAATCGCATTGTTGTTAACCGCCAACTTGGTCATATTCCGTTTCTGGGGTACTTTGTTAAACGTGCGGGCCCTTGAATTTGCAGTTTACCCGAAAGAGATGCTCGCATCGGTATCAAATCTGCAAATTGCCATCATTATAGTTTTAATTTTTGCAGTCTGGTGGTCGCTTTCGCGCATAAGGCGAAAGATTTTGGATAGTCCACTGCAAGCTTTACCAGCAAATGGCATTCGTGCAATCTGGGGATTTTTGCTGTTACTTCCCTTTACATTCACATGCATACGCGGTGGATGGAGCTTGATACCCATCAATGAAGCATCGGCAGCCTATTCATCCAACAACAAGCTCAACAATATTGCGCTCAATCCGATCTGGTTCTTAGGGAACAATGTTTTGAAAACAGGACACTCCAAAGGAAATCCTTATGAAAAGTTGTCGGACAAGGTAGCCCTTCAAATCACTGATGAGCTTTTAAAAAACCCAATTACATTAAGCCCGGATTCAGTATTGAACAATCCAAATTGCAATGTGGTATTGATCATGCTTGAGAGTTGGACTGCCGATGTGATCGAACCGTTAGGAGGTGAAAAAGGGGTTACTCCGTTTTTCAGTTCATTGGCTTATGAAGGCTTGTTATTCTCACAGACTTATTCATCAGGATTCAGAACGGACCAAGGCATGACTTCGGTTTTGAGCGGGTTCCCGTCCATTCCTGATAAATCAATCATTAAGTTCATCGACAAAACGCAGCAGCTACCATCGCTTGGAAGGATTTTTGCGGATGCTGGATATCAAAACCGGTTTTACTATGGTGGTGAATTGGGGTTTGCAAACATGAACAATTTCTTACTCCAATCGGGATTCGAAGAAAGAACCGACATCACCGATTTCGATGAGTCGCAACGGAACAGCAAATGGGGGGCGCATGATGAGCACGTATTCCAACGGTTTCTTTCAGACCATGCCGAACAGGATAATCCGTTCTTCTCTGTTGTGCTTACATTGAGTACGCACGAACCTTTTGAAACGCCAAAAGCCACTCCATTTGGAAAGCAAAGCGAGGCTGATCGATTCAAAGGATCGGCTTGGTATACGGACCAGTGTTTGAAGTATTTTTTCGATGTAGCCTCAAGCAGGAGTTGGTACAATAATACGTTGTTTGTTTTGGTGGCTGACCATGGCCACCGCCTTCCTTTGAACCGTGATTATTTCGAACCTGCCTCCCGTAGGATACCGGTGTTGTTCTATGGAAAACCGTTGAATCAATCTTTCCGTGGCAAAACAATAGACAGGGTTAGTTCGCAGCATGATTTGGCTACAACCTTGTTGTGGATGACCCAAAAAGGTGAATCCAATTTCAAATGGAGTCGTAATATGTTTGGGGATCCTGCGGTAGGATTTGCGTATTTGAACCAGGACCAAGTGATCACATGGATCACATCGACTGACACGACAAAAATCCAATTGAGTCAGGATATTGAAATTACCAATAACTCGAGATCGCAACAGGCTTGGGCTTATTTGCAAACCCTTTATCGTACATTCCTGGACCTGTAAGGGCGGTTAAATCAGTACCTTTGCAATTCTTATGCTGGTACTGAATAATATCACTTTCGAATTTGGATCGCGAGCTTTGTATCGCGAAGCCTCTTGGCACATCAAGCCCAATGAAAAAATCGGCTTGATCGGAGCCAATGGAACCGGGAAATCCACTTTGTTACGCATCATCAATGGTGAGTACCAACTCTCTGCCGGAGATGTCAGTGGCAGACGCGACCTATCCATTGGATTCCTCAACCAGGATCTTTTATCCTACGAATCCAAGAACCCCATTTTGCAAGTGGCTATGGAGGCTTTTGCAGAACAGAACAAATTATCCGCGGAAATAGACATACTACTCAAAAAACTTGAAACGGATTATTCTGATAAAATCCTGAATCGTCTTCATGAAGCGCAAACAAGATTTGATGCATTAGATGGCTATCAAATTCGCTCGAAGGCTGAAGAGGTTTTAGAGGGATTAGGGTTTACTACGGGGGATCTGGAGCGGCCATTGACCGAATTCTCAGGAGGATGGAGAATGCGAGTGATGTTAGCCAAAATCTTGTTAGCTAAACCAGACTTGCTTTTACTGGATGAGCCAACCAACCACTTGGACCTACCTTCGATTGAGTGGATGGAGGAATATTTGGATAATTATGAAGGCACGGTTGTAATCGTTTCTCACGACCGCTTCTTCTTAGACCGGGTGGTTAATAAAATCGCTGAAGTCGCCAACGAAAAAATCAACCTCTACCCTGGCAATTACGCCGATTATATGGAGGCAAAAGCGTTGGCAGAAGAGATTCAACGAAACCAATTCAAGAACCAAGAGAAATTCCTCAAGCAGCAAGAGCGGTTTATAGAACGATTCCGCGCCAAAGCATCCAAGGCGAAAGCAGTACAATCCCGAATTAAGGCCTTGGAGCGCGTAGAACGCATTAACGATGTGGATGATCCTGCAGCCACCATCAACATACAATTCAATTTCAATACCACACCAGGAAAGGTGGTTGCCGAATTGGATATCAAATCCAAAAAGTACAAGGACCTGTGCATTTTCGAAGACACCAAGGCAGCCATCAATCGTGGTGATAAGATTGCATTCATCGGCGCAAACGGTAAAGGAAAGTCGACCCTGCTTCGCATGATTGAAGGCGTTGAGCCCTTTGTTGGAAAAAACGAAGAGGGTTACAATGTAATTCGCGCTTTTTACGCTCAGCACCAGCTCGAAAGTCTAAACTTGGACAACACCTTGTTGCGGGAGCTACAAGTATGTGCCCCTGATCAAACCGATACCACCCTGAGAACATTGTTGGGTGCATTCCTGTTCAAGAATGATGATGTATTCAAGAAGATAAAAGTATTGTCGGGTGGCGAAAAATCCCGTGTGGCGTTGGCAAAGACCATCCTCACCAAGGCCAACTTCATGCTCTTGGATGAGCCAACCAACCACCTCGACATGCAATCGGTGAACATCCTGATACAAGTTTTGCAAAAATTCAAAGGTTCTTATGTGGTGGTTTCACACGACCGTTTCTTCCTTGCAGAGATTGCCAACAAAATTTGGTTCATTGAAAACCAAAAGCTGAAGGAGTACCCAGGCACTTATGCAGAGTATGAGGAGTGGATGGAGCGTCGCAGGCAAAACGGTGAATTGAACGATAATAATCCAACGAAAAAGGAAAAGGAAGCGAATCCTGCGCCAACATCTATTGAAACAGGCACGGTTGTTGCCGATAACAAATCCAAGCAAAAGGAAATTAAAAAACTATCGGACACCGTAAAGAATTTAGAAGCCGAAATGGAAAAATTCCGAGAGCAAAAAAACACCTTGGAGATGGAGCTTTCCAAACCTGAAACTTATTCAAACGCCGAACAAGCCAAGAAGTTAAACACAGACTTGGAGACGGTAACATCAAAGCTGAACGAACTTCAATCTCGTTGGGAAATCGCATTTGCGGAATTGATCGAAGCTGAGTCATGAAATACAGAATCGGATATTGCCTGATTTTCCTTCTGTTGGCAAAATGCCTACCGGCAGTTGCACAAGAATCCGATTACTATACCGAGAATTACCGTCGTTACGAGGATTTCGTTTACGTTGAAAACATCAAAAGCGTTGTATTCGAGCAAGCGGGTCTGCGACTGTCCGAACCAATCCTTCAAATTGGAAGTGATGAAATGCTATTGCTGAAATTCGATGACTTGGATGCCGACAACAAATATTACTCTTACACGCTGATTCATTGCAATGCAGATTGGACGCCATCAAATTTGCTTCAAAGCGACTATCTGCAAGGATTCACAGAAGACAGGATCACCGATTACAAGAGCTCATTCAACACCATCCAAAGTTTTACGCATTACCAATTGCTCATCCCCGGAAGGGAAGTGCGACCAATTTTATCAGGCAATTATCTGGTAAAGGTTTATCCTGAAGGTGAGCCCGACAAGCCTGTGATTACCCGCAGGATGATGGTGGTGGAACCAAGAACTGTGATTGATGCACATGTACATCAGGCTACCACTGTTCAAGACCGCGACTCGAAGCAGGAAGTAGATTTTACCATTTCATACCAAGGACTGCAGGTTTCCAATCCGTTTGATGATATCAAGGTAGTGGTCAAGCAAAATGGCAGGTGGGACAATGCTGTTACGGATTTGAAACCGCTTTTCCTCAAAGACAATCTGCTTGATTACAGCTATGATGGTGAAAACAGTTTCAATGGTGGCAATGAATTCCGGACATTCGATACGCGAACATTGAGGATATTGACGCAAAACGTAAAAGAAATCCTGAAAGGCAATGACGGATTCACAATAGTATTGATGCCCGCAGAAAGTAGGTCATTCAAACGATATTCCGTCGAGAACGATATCAACGGTCGATTTTTGATCAGGAACCAGGATGGACGCGATGATGATTTGGAAGGCGAGTACTTACGTGTGAAATTCACTTTGAAACATGACATCCTTACAGATGGCAACTATTATGTATTTGGATCCTTAAGTGATTGGCGATGCGGACCCGCCAATAAAATGAACTATAACTATGATGAGGGGTCGTACGAAGCTTTACTTTATTTAAAGCAAGGGTATTACGATTATGTATTTGGGTTTTTAAAAGACGGGGCTCAGTTCTGCGACGAAACTATTGCAGAAGGAAGTCATTATGAGACAGTTAACGAATACACCATTTTGGTGTATCATCGAGCCACCGGCACCCGGGCTGATAAGCTGGTTGGGGTCAAGAAAGTAATCAGCAGGTAAAATATTTTCTACCGTTTACAACCAAAATTCGAAGGTTCACCAATCCAAAGACAATTTTTATCAAATTAGCACATCAAAAGGTAGTTGTCATTCTACCTTTGATTCTTTCAACGAGACAGCCCTATGACCACTGAAGTCACCGCAGGAATACAAGTAAGTGTGGAAACCTTTTACCAACCTACTCACAGCAACCCAAGTCAGTCGCACTACGTTTTCGCATACCGTATTACCATAAAAAACGATAGCGGGGAAGCCGTTCGTTTGAAGAGGCGCCATTGGCACGTGGTTGATTCCGATAGTTCTCACCGCGAAGTTGAGGGAGAGGGTGTTGTTGGGGAGCAGCCTTATCTGGCAAATGGAGAAACATATCGATATGTGTCGGGTTGTAACCTGAATACCGAGATAGGCAAAATGTTTGGTACGTATTTGATGGAGCGAGTAATAGACAAGAAGTTGTTTTTTGTTCGTATTCCGGAGTTCAAAATGATCGTTCCCGGCAAGTTGAACTAATCCATTTTTTTAAAAATCCTGATTATAAACTCGGGTCCCCTAACAGGGACCTTTTTTATTTATTGCATAGATGGTAAAGCATGATGCCTGCTGCCACTGATGCGTTGAGGGATTCCGTAGGCGAATTAGCTATTCGTGGAATGGAAAGCTTGTGACTTAAGCTGGATAAAATTTCACTTGAAATACCATGCGACTCGCTCCCCACTACCAACAAAACGGATTCGGCTTGTCGGTTGAATGCAGACATGTTTTCTCCACCTAAAACGCCCCCAACAATCTTTTCCACTTTCGAGATTCGAGCCTTAGAAATGACTTCGAGCAAAGGCAGTTGGTATACCTTCATCCTAAAAATGGAGCCCATGGATGACTGAACAACCTTGGGATTCCAAAAATCTACGGATCCAGGCGAGGCGAACACAGCATCTACACCAAACCACTCGGCAGTACGAATGATGGTCCCCATGTTACCAGGATCATTGATGTTATCCAAGAGTAAAACGGTTTGACCCGTAGATATGAAGCTAAACTCAGAGAATTGAGGCGTTTTGCAGATGGCCAAGACGCGATTGGGAGTAGTAAGCGTACTTATCCGACCAAGCTCCGATTCACTTACGGCCAAAACTTCAAAATGGTCGATAGCGGCCCTGTTCTGGTCATAATAATCGCTTAGGCAAGCGATGGAGTGGATTTCGATATGCGAGCCCAACAATTCGGAAACTGTTTTTTCGCCTTCAGCTAAGAAAAGACCTTGCTCCCTCCTATTAACGGAACGGTGCAAACCGGAAATAAATGCCAAATCGTTGCGTGAAGCCTTGCGAATCATCAGGATGCTTCAAAGGTAATTAAATGTAATTTTGTCGCCACCTACCGCAATGAGGTATTTGATTTTCCACCCCACTCTACCCCTTTCGCAAAAGACGCGAAACAGCATGGGTTTTATCCTGTTTTTGCTGGCCCTTACTGCGGTTTCTTGCAGCCCAACCAAGCAGCTAACTGATGACCAATACCTGCTGAACAAAAACACGATCAAGATAGATCGTTCCGAATTGGCTGAAGGCATCAAGCCCGTAATCAAACAAAGGTCGAACAGGAAGATTTTAGGCTTGTTCCGATTCCATCTAGGTGTTTATACCCTTGCAAATCGTGGCAAATCGACCAAATTCAAGGAATGGGTTAAACGCACAATAGGCGAAGAGCCTACGATTTTGGATACCACACTGACCACCAAGTCGAGCATTCAGATAAAACAATTCCTCCAAAACGAAGGGTTTTTCAATGCTACCGTGGTGGATACAACTGAATTTCGAAAGTCGCATCGTGCCGATGTCACATACTTCATAAATACAGGCAATCCATACCTGATAAGAACCATATCCTACGAATTTTTAGATGCGAGTGTCGGCCGTATCGTATTGTCTGACACCGGCGCATCGCTTATCAAAAAGGATGGAATATTCAGTACTGCCAACCTCAAAAACGAACGTACGCGGATCAGCAAAACCTTAAAAAATCGCGGCTACTTCGAGTTCAATGATTATTATGTGACTTACGACATCGACAGCTCATTGAAAAGTAATCAGGCTGATATCATTGTTAAAATCGCCGACCGAAAAGGCGGTTTTGACAGTACTCAAGTTGAAAAGCATCGTATTTTCAGGGTAAGGGATTTGTTTGTAATGACTGATTACAATCCGCTTGTAGCTGATCCGGCCTCAGAGAAAGACACTACTTACCTTTCACATTTTGCAATTGTTGGCAGATCTAAGGAACTGCGGTACAAACCCTATGCTTTGGAGCCTCGGATTTTCATTGAGCGAGATGACATATACAAAGTAGATGACTCTGACCTAACCTACCGCGGATTAAGTGATTTAGGGTTGTTCCGTTTCATCAATATACGATTCGAAGCAGATTCGATTCCAGACTCTTGCGGAGTGAATTGGGTGGATGGAAAAATCATGTTGAGTCCTTTACCCAAACAGGATTATAAAATAGAATTAGAGGGTACCAACAATGGGGGCAACTTCGGTATGGGTGCTAACTTCAGTTATCACAACAAGAATTTAAGTCGTGGAGGAGAAGCATTGGAATTCCGACTGGTAGCAAAAGGCGAATCTGTGCCGAACTTCGTGGATGAGGTTACTGGACAAGAAAAGGCACTGTTGCTAAACACTTTTGAAATCGGCCCGGAAATCAATCTTCGTATTCCTCGATTTATATGGCCAGCGTCACGATATAACAAAAACCGCACAGCCAATCCAACCACGGTTTTCAGTTTGAATTACAACTACCAATTAAGGCCAGAATATGTTCGCAATCTGATGTTGTTATCCATGGGCTTGGAGTATCGGGAAACCCGACAAAAGCGACACATCATTTACCCTGCTGAGATCAACGTATCGGATTTCCAACTAAATGACAACTTCATAAATCGTTTAGAGGAAACGGGGGACCCAAAACTAATCAAT
>JBJTQS010000323.1:0-4649 GCA_046075765.1 Bacteroidota bacterium | reverse complement strand
GATCAATTGCAACATGGCACGACCTTCATCGGTGCGCTGACCATATGGGAACTCTTTGAAAATTTGAACAGGTGTGCCAAGTCCAGCTGGGTTTCCAACACCAGGTAAATCGCCGTTCACCACATCGGTGTTGGCATTGTTTCCGGGCACGGTATTGTAGCTATCCGACATGACACAAACCTTCACACCGCTACCATCTACTTGGAATCCTTCGCGTGCAATATTTGAAGTTTGTGCCACATCGCCTTGCGTTAAGGCAATACCACTGCTGGTGATACTTGGATAAACAGGTCGAACATAATTGATTTTGGACGCCACCAATGGATTCAAAAGATTAGGCAGGTTGGCAATCGGGAATCGTCCGGTGATGATAAGCGGATTCAATCCGTTAGGAATGGTATCAGACAAGCCATAACCTGGTGTCTGGAAAATAAGATTGAACAGGTTTTGTGTTTCACCATCAATGGAGATGATTTCAATGTAAACCGAATCAGGGCTGGTGAAGAAAATCTGCTGGATGGTGTCTTGTCCAACCAAGAGGTAATTCTCATAAAGCGAAGTCAGTTCGCAACCCAATTTGGTTTCATCTTTACCGCCCGGACAAGGTTTGTAATAAGGAACAATACATGGACCTTCTTCCACAACCACAGAGTCGGTAGCCGTACATCCGTTTGCAGGGTCGGTAACGGTTAAGAAGTAGGTTCCAATGGCATTGATGGTTGGAGTGGCAGTGTTTGATCCGGCTCCTAAGCCTGGACCGCTCCATGCGAATTGCGCTCCAGAAGTTGAAGACGAGCCGCTCAAAGCTACTTCCAAAATCACGCAGGTAAGTGCATTTGCAGGTCCGGCTTCAGCGGATGGTGCATTGAAGTTTGTTCCAACAATAGCCACATCAGAAGCAGTGCAACCGTTTGCGGGATTAGTAACAGTTAGTGTATATGTTCCAGCCGCATTAACATTGATGGAAGCAGTATTGCTGCTACCTGATATACCGGGGCCGCTCCAGGAGTAATTAACTCCTGCAGTTGCTGAGCTACCATGCAGGGAAACCGTTCCGTTTGTACAAGTAATAGTATTGTCGGCACCTGCATCAGCTCCCGGTGAAACCACATTAAGTGTAATAAGCACATCATCCGAAGACGTGCAACCGTTAGAAGGATCAGTTACTGTCACGGAATAAGTTCCCGCAGCATTCACAGTAGGGGTAGCCGTGTTTGCACCGCTAACGATTCCTGGTCCGCTCCATGAAAAATTGGAAGGAGAAACAGAAGATGTTCCTTGTAGGCTAAGTGAAGTAGTTGTGCATGTCAAGGAGTTGTCTGAGCCAGCATTCGCGATTGGAACTTTAACATTGAGTGTAACCAAAACAATGTCTGTAGCAGTACAACCATTACTATTTGAAGTTACGGTAAGAGTGTAAGTGCCCGCTGTGTTCACCAATGGAGTTGCCGTGTTGGCACCTGAAACGAATCCCGGTCCTGTCCAACTGTAACTCACGCCGCTTGTGGTTGATGAACCGCTCAAAGTGGCAGTAGTCATTGCACAGGTTAGCTGAGCATTGGGTCCAGCTTCGGCATTGGGCACAGTCAAGTTGGTGGTAACCACAGCTTGATCTGTGGCAGTACAACCATTTGCAGGGTTGGTAACTGTGAGGGTATAAGTACCTGCAGCATTCACTGTAGGAGTAGCCGTGTTGCCTCCGGAAACAACTCCAGGACCGTTCCAGCTATAGGTAACTCCTGCAGTAGTAGAGGATCCGTTAAGTATTAAGGAGGTAGTAGAGCATGTGAGCACCTTATCAACACCCGCGTTGGCATTTGGTGCTGTTGTATTTGAAGTAACAACGGTCACATCAGTCGAGGAACATGCAGTTCCGGTAGTAACAGTCAAAGTATAAGTACCAGCCGCATTCACAACCGGAGTAGCTGTATTGGCACCTGAAACGATGTTCCCTCCATTAGTGGCTACCCAAGAAAAAGTGGAGCCTGCAATATTGGAAGAACCATTTAAAGTAGTTGAAGTGGTGGTGCAATTGAGAACTTTGTCAGGACCTGCGTTGGCAATTGGTATCTGACAATTAACATAAGGAACATAGTTAGTGGTAACTCCGCTGTTGATTACAACCTGCGTGCCACTCCACAAACAACCATTGATAGCGGTTGAACCTGTTCCGGATCCCATCAAAATGCCGGCATAAGGTGCGTACACAGTACCGAACCAACGGGAAACTCCGCCAGAAGCGCCATTTGCAATCACAAATGCATACGCATTGCTAGTGGAGCCTGAGCCGTTACCTTGGGTCTCCATGTAGATTCTTTCTGCGCCTCCACCATTTACAATGGTGGCAGTAGATTTATTTAAAAACGCATTGCCTTTTACGAAAATTCGGAAAACACCGCCAGTACTGTTAAGGAAGTCGAAACGGAAGGTATTGGATGTACCCGAGTTGTTGATAGAGTTGAAGATATAGTCCCCAGGTCCGCTCAAAGTAACAGTACGACTACCGCCCAATGTCACATTACCGTATGCCCCAGGGGTAATGGTGGTGTTGGCTGATATATTTACAGTTCCCGCTGCTGGAATAACAGCAGGAGTAGGTAAAGCTGGTAAGGCAGGAATGGAAGGTATTGCATTGATGATACCACCGGTTGGTGTTGGTCCGCTATAGGTATAAGTGGATGGCTTTGTCACGCTTCCGCTGATGGATCCACCGCCAACAGTGATATTTCCGTTGGCTAAGATGCTACCAGTAAGGGCAAGACTTGATCCGGTTAATACCGTTGTGCCTGTAGATGCTGTGCTGTTTGCCGCGAAGATGCTACCATTCATGGTGATGCTGTTGGCGAACTCTACGCGTTGTTCACTGCGGACATTACCCGTAATGTTACCAGAAGATTTCACCAGAACCCTGGATCCTGTGTTTCCACCATTGATTGTGTTAGAGGTTCCAATGGAAACTCCGTAACCGGGTGTGGGAGGAACAGCTAAAGCTTGCGGATTGGTCCCGTTACCTGCAAACAACACGAAATCGGTCATTTGTAAGCTTTGGGAGTTGGCTTGCTTGGAAAAAACAAATAAGCAGGCTACTAGAATTAGTGCGGTCTTGTTTATGCCAAAAAAGGTAAAACCAGACCCCTTGCGGTTAAGGGCTGTGTGATTCATCTTGATTCTAAGTTAGTACTAGTTAAAATGATAGGGTCTAACAAAATTAAGGCATAAAATAAATACTAGTCAAGTTTTTCTTGCGCTAATCCAATAAAAGTCAAGTCTTTTTTGGTTAACAACTAGTTAATTGGTGCCAACGTTGATTATAAAGGGTTGAATGGCAAATGCTTCAAGTCAAACTAATTATCTGACTATTCAACCACTGATTCGTATTTTTGCAGCATGACAACCGATCAATTAGCAGATTTAAGGGAGAGAACCAGTGCCCTGAGGAGGCATCTTTGACGTCGACAAAAAGCTGTCGCTGTTAGCCGGGGAGGAACAGCTGACACACGCTCCCGATTTTTGGAACGATCCCAAAAGAGCCGAGCGAATCCTCAAACAAATCAAGGAAAAGAAAACCTGGACCGACCTCTTTCGTGAAACCGAAGGTGCCGTTGAAGATGCTGGCGTAATGCTGGATTTTTTCAAAACTGGCGATGTTACTGAGCAGGAAGTTGATGAGCAGTACGGCAAAGCGCTACGCTTGTTAGATGACTTGGAGTTCAAAAACATGCTCAGTGGCGAAGAGGATTCACTGAATGCCGTAGTCACTATCAACTCGGGTGCAGGCGGAACCGAAAGTCAAGACTGGGCCGAAATGCTTATGCGGATGTATGTCCGTTGGGGCGAACGCCACAACATGAAGGTTACCGAAATCGATCGCACCGATGGTGATGGCGCAGGTATCAAATCGGCAACACTAGAATTCGAAGGTCCGTTTGCATATGGCTATCTGAAAAGCGAAAACGGCGTTCATCGCATGGTACGCATTTCTCCATTCGATTCAAATGCTAGACGACATACTTCGTTCGCTTCTGTATTTGCATACCCTCTCGTTGATGACACCATTCACATCGAAATCAAAGACGCAGACATCAGCATACAAACTTCGCGTTCTGGCGGCGCTGGAGGACAAAACGTAAACAAAGTAGAGACCAAAGTTCAAGTTACTCACCATCCAACAGGTATAGTAGTCGTTTGTCAAGTAGAGAGAACTCAAGGCGGAAACAAAGAGCGTGCAATGCAAATGCTTCGTTCACAACTTTACGAACTTGAAGTGCGCAAACGCAACGAGGCCAAGGCTGCTACCGAAGCAACCAAAATGAAAATCGAGTGGGGTAGCCAGATCCGCAGCTACGTGTTCCATCCTTACAAACTCGTTAAAGACAACCGCACCGACTACGAAACATCAGACGTACAAGGCGTGATGGACGGCGATTTGGATGAGTTTATGAAGGCTTATTTGATGGAATATGCAGGGAAATCAAGTGACAAGTGACAAGTGACAAGTGACAAGTGACAAGTGACAAGTGACAAGTGACAAGTGACAAGTGACAAGTGACAAGTAAAACAACTTAGATACCCATTAAAAATCCGCGTAAATCCGTCAAATCCGCGTTCAAAATATTTTATCCATTATCATCATGAACATCCGTATCGAA
>JBJTQS010000322.1:0-5679 GCA_046075765.1 Bacteroidota bacterium | reverse complement strand
AAAGATGCCTATAAGAGATTGATTGTGGCGTGTCCGGATGGCGACGATAAAGCCTATTACCGTCTTGGTGTTTATTTATACGAGACCAACAAAACTGCAGAGTGCATTACATACCTGAAATCCTTCTTGGAATTTGCTGGTGCAAATGAGAAAATGAATGTAGATGCGGAACAGATGTTATTTCGCGCCAAGATGAAAATGAATCCCGTTCCTTTCGATCCCAAACCAGTGAATGGGGTTTCTACAGTAGATCCGGAATACTTGGCCGCCATTTCACCAGATGACGAAACTTTCTTTTTTACGAGAAGATTTGATGAGGCGAAAAAAGGCTCCATTACACCCGTAAGCGTAGAAAAGTTTATGATGGCCAAACGGGATTCGAGTGGAGTTTTCACCAAAGGTGAGCCTCTTCCCCTACCCTTCAATGCGGCCAACAACAACAACGAGGGTGGTCCAGCCATCAGCAAAGACAACCGTATGATGGTTTTCACCAGAAACAACAACGGCAACTTCGACCTTTACTACTCGATGATGGGCGTAGAAAAATGGGGGGAAATCCAAAACCTAGGAGCCAATGTAAACGATCCGAAGCAATGGGACTCGCAACCCAGTTTGGCATCCGATGGGAAAACGGTTTACTTCGCCACTTATCGTGATTCAGTGAATGGCACCAGCGATATCTACATGACCACCAAAAAAGATGGTACTTTTTCCAAAGCCGTAAGAGCACCTTTCAACACCAATGGGAATGAAAAATCACCTTTCATACATCCTGATAACAGCACATTTTATTTCTCAAGTGATAGCCTGCCTGGAATGGGTGGCTTCGACATCTATATGGTGAAAAAAGATGCCTCGGGTAAATGGGGCAAGCCTGTGAACATGGGCTACCCGATCAATACAGAAGTTGACGAGGTCGGCTTTTTTGTAAGCACCGATGGAACCACGGGGTATTTTGCCAGCAACAAGCTTTCAGGAACTGGCGGCTACGACATCTACTCTTTCGAAATTCCAGCCGACAAAAGACCTGAAAAGATCCTGTTTGTGAAAGGGAAATTGACCGGAGAAAATGATTCCATTCCTCCAGCAGCTCGAATTGAGTTGAAAAATATTCGCACAAGTGAAATCATTGATGTGGATTACGATTCACTTACGGGACATTACGCCTCAGTGGTTAAAATGGACGCCGACTACATCATGACAGTAAAGAGCGAGGGTGCTGCCTACAGCTCACGCTATTTTGAAATGTCGGATACCACCAAAGGCCGAGTGATGTCGGGCGACTTGGAAGTAAAGAAACTCCAAGTTGGCGAACCATACAATTTAAATGACATTCTGTTTGGTACGAACTCGGCAGAGATGAACGATCGAAATAAGAACATCATTAAAGATTTTGCAGCCTATCTGAATTCAAACATATCATTGAAAGTATCCATTCAAGGCCATACCGACAATGCCGGCGACCCTGCAAAAAATTTAGAGCTCAGCAACCTCCGGGCAAAAGCCGTTTACGAGCTGTTGGTAAAGGATGGCGTTGCACCCGACAGACTTTCTTACAAAGGATTTGGGCAAACCAAGCCAGTTGCAGACAACTTTACTTCGGATGGCAGGGCCAAAAACAGGAGAACCGAATTTGTGGTTACAGGAAAATAAAAATCATTTCGGATTTTTAGGGAGCTCGAAATCCTTAACCTCACCATCACCACTGCTGTTTTCCACTGATTTGTAAATCTGCATCAGGTCATCAGGCGTAACTTGTTTGTAATCGGATGGTATAGAGAAAACAGAATCTGGAACCGACTCCGCAATTACCTGTCGTACCGAAAACATCATTTTCAACCCATTCTGGTCAACCATGAACTCCATCGGAAAACCATCCACGCCAGGAAACTGAACATTTACTGCAAGCCGCGCCTTTATGAGATCAGTGTAATAGAGATTTGAGCTGACGTTATCCTTGTTTTTCATTACAGCACGCTTACAATCGAAACCGGCGATAGTCTTTCTCTCCGTATCAAATACAGTCAGCTGGTTACTATTCTGGGTTGGAACAGGCCCTTTGCCTGGAGTCATCACGATGTAAGTCTTGGAATCCATGAACTCAGTAAGTGCAGTTACTTCACCGGATTTATAGTTATAGATGGAGGTACTGCTCATACGTGGGCCCACATTCAAATCGGTACGCGTTAAATCGCCTTTAACGAAAACAACTGATTCACGGGGCAGTGATCCACGCGTTGCCTCATCCATATCCAGTTCTGGAAATGTGATATCGTACACAATTCGTCCCTCAATGAAATCCTGCGCGTAGGTCGGAAAAAAACCAAACAGCAGGAATGAAATAATTAGGATTTTGCAACGAGCCATGTGATGAATTTATCGAGTGTTATAAGGTTGCTTAATTCAAGCGAAAAAGGAATCTTGATATTTTTAATTTTCAACTAGACATAAATCAGTTGCCTCCACCGTACATTTTCTGCAACTCTTCTTGAGTCACGAATTTGTAACCCGCGGGAACTTTGAATTGGTCATCAGAAACCTTTTCAGCAGCCACAGAGCGAGCCGTGAAGGTCATCTTGAAACCCATTTGATCTACGGTATACTCGAGTGGATAGCCACCCAAATCTTTTGCACCAGCCATTTCAGCCATTCCGGCGTTAATTTTATCAGTATGATAGACATTCATGGTCGAGCCGTCTTTCATTTTGATTACAGCCTTCTTACATACATAACCGGCAATAGTTTTAGTCTCTGTGGTTTGTTCAACCGTAGGCTTGCCTTCCTTAGCTCCTTCTTTTTGAGCATCCATAGTCATGTAAGTCTTGTTACCCATGAAATCCGTTAACGCAGTTATCTGACCGGTTTTCGAATCGTAGATGGATGCGCTGCTCATGCCCATCGCCATGCTGATATCTGTTCGCGATTTTCCGTTTTTGATGAATACGGTGGACTCTGTAGGCATCATGGCTTTCATTTGAGGATCCATATCGCCATCAGTCATGGAAATATCAAAAACGATTTTCCCCTCTGATAAACTTTTCTGAGCAGAAACTGAAACAGGAATGGTCAGCAGCAAGAACAAGGCAAGAAATGAAATGTTGTTTTTCATGGTTACGAGTTGGGTTGGGAATTATTATTGGATTTTTTGATTTCGTAGTCTTTGGGGATGATGAACAATTCCGGATCGGGCTTATCTGCTGAAACCTCCTTGGCTTTCAATTTCAGTCGGAAATCTCGCATCTCGATTTCATATTCCATCATCAATCCGTCTATCTGTGAAAACATGGCACCCATGTCTGGTGCCCGCACATCCAACTCATCCGTAAAAAACACGCGAAAAACCGCACCGGAGTCGCCTTTGATTACCGCCTCTTTACACATGATGCCGGCTATTTCCTTTTTGTTACCCGTGTAGTCAATCTCCAGATTCTTTTTCTTGGCCTTGCCCATCACAGAATCCGAGTCCATTACCATGGCTACTTTCTTGCCCATCATGGAAGTGAGACTTGCAAACAGTTTCTTGTCGGGATCCAACAAAAGACGGTTTTCAAAAAATCCACCTGCACCTTCCATAACCGTACAAGACCTGCCATCAGAAAACCAGGTTACCGCTTCAGAGGGCATCATGGCCGACATCATGGCGGGCATTCCTTCGGCATCCATTTCCAATTCATAAACCACCTTGCCTTCAGACATTCCGTAGTAAGGACTGCGCTCGCACCCTATCCAAAGGAATGTTACCATTAGAATGAGCAAAAGGGAATGGGTTCTTTTCATTTATTTTTTCGATGGTTTAATACAAAGATAGGCTTTTCAATGACCGAGGATACACCGTGACCAAATACCAACCAAAACCGTACCAGGTATTTCATGACCACCCTCAAAAATCTGCCGGTCGACTTCATAGCCCCTGTTTTCCAAGGCAATACATCGCTCCTCGAACAAGGGTAAGGTAATGAATGCATCTTGGCTGCCAACCACGCAAACCACTCTTTTAACCCCATGAATTAAGCCATCAGCATCAGGTGCATAGTCGCCGCCCCAAAGCAACAAGCCAGCGAAATGCCTGTTGTTGCCAGCCATCCAACGCGTGGCCGTTGCGGTACCTTGGGAAAAACCCAAAACGAAAACTTTACCACCCGAACTCGGGACCAGCAAATCGTAAAGCGAATCCAAGAAATACTGTTGGTCAGCAATCTCGGAAAGGCGATCCTCGCGGGTCATCCAAGAGGCAATCACCTCACCATCAAACCCTCGACGGTAAAACCTTGAGAGCCCTTCCGGGGCCACTATCCGCAGGCTTGGTGAGGCTAAAGGCTCAAAATCCTGGATGAATTTTCCGGCATGCATGCCGTAGCCATGCAAGACAATAAGGGTATCGTGATATGGCGCATCCCCGCCAAGGGAAAAATAACGGGCGGTGCGTTGTACAACCAGATTATGGGAAATGGGTTCCATGACCGCCAAGTTAGCCATAACCTCCGTGTTGTATATCTTTACGGAAGCAAAATAAGATGTATGAAAAACCCTAAAGCTATCCTGCTATTCCTGTTCATTCAGCTGCTATCCGTGAATCTCTTGCACGCACAACAACCAAAGTTAGCTTTGGAAGACATTTGGGGCAGCCGCAAGTTTGTTGCGTTCGGACTGATGGATGTGCGTTCGATGAAAGACGGTTTACACTATTCGGAATTGATTGCCGATGAAAAAGGACAATACATCGTAAAAATATCTTTCGCGAGCGGCAAAACCATAGATACGCTTTTCAAATCAAACACCACTGATTTGAAAGAGGAAGTTGAAGGTTATGAATTCAGCGAAGATGAGAACTTGATCGTCTTATCCACAGAGAGCGAAGCCATTTACCGACACTCTACCAAAGCAAATAACCACATCTTTAACCGCAAAACAGGTTCATTGGTTCCTGTTTCTAAAAAAGGGAAACAGCAATATGCAACTTTAGATGCCTCGGGTAAAAATGTGGCATTTGTACGCGACAACAATTTGTACTTGAAAAGTCTGACTAACGGTATCGAAAAGCCGATCACAACCAATGGCAGTCGTAACAGCATCATAAATGGGGCAACTGATTGGGTTTACGAAGAGGAATTCTCCTTCGACCAAGGCTACCAGTGGTCGCCAAACGGTCGATACCTGGCCTACTACCGGTTTGATGAGAGTGAGGTGCGACAATTCAATCTCACTTACTACACTTCAGGCAGCTACCCGAAAGAAGAACTGTACAAATATCCAAAGGCTGGAGAAGACAACTCCAAAGTTGAAATCCGTATTTATGACCTGGAAAGTGGAAAGACCGTTACTGCCGATGTAAACAAAGAAGCCGACCAGTATATTCCGCGCATCAAATGGACCACTATAGATTCTAAACTTTGTGTGATGCGTATGAATCGTTTACAAAACTTATTGGAACTATATGAGGTGAACGCATCCAGCGGGGTTTCAAAATTGTTCTTCAAAGAGGAAAACAGTGCATACATTGAAGTCAACGACCATCTTACCTTTTTGGCTAATGGCCAAGGATTCCTTTGGTCATCCACTCGAGATGGATTCAACCACCTGTACCGCTATGACATGAGTGGCAATATGCAGAAACAACTGACCAAGGGCAATTGGGATGTAACCGACTTTTATGGTTATGATGCCGTAAAGGGCGACCTC
>JBJTQS010000321.1:0-5937 GCA_046075765.1 Bacteroidota bacterium | reverse complement strand
CAGGAACCGTTGATAAAAATCTTAAAGGCCAATATGTTATAACATATACCGCAACTGATAAGGCTGGCAACATTGCATCTGAAGAGCGTCTTGTGAATGTTGTGAACTCCGCCGATTTGTTGGCTGGCGCTTACATCGATGCAGCTGATAACTGCAATGCCAGTGGAACAAGCACCTTCGATGCGACTATCTCGACATCCAACACACAAAATGGAAAATTCTCCATCGCCAACTTTGGAGCTTTCGGAACTTCCATTTCGGTTGATTTGACTTACAATAAGCAAAACCAAACCATTACTGCTATTGGCGGTCAGTCTCTTGGGGGAGGTGCCGTGCTGACTGCCGTTACTAACGGACAATTGTTGAGCCAGAGCCCTGTTTCATTCTCTATAGGCTACACATGGATTGATTCGGGTGGCGCTACAGACTTCTGTACATCCACTTACACCAAATAACATTTTAGGATTACCCAAAGATTAAGGCTGGCTAACGCCAGCCTTTTTTATTGAATGTCGAAACGTTGCGATTTGATTAGTACTGATTAAATTTGGACAAAAAGAATAATTAAAATAAAATACCCCGAAAACATGAACAAATACTTTAAACGCCTGACGATCATCTGCTTGGCTTTAATGCCTTGGTTTGTAAACGCACAGGATTGGGTGAGCAAAATGCAAGACCCTAACACCAACTTCAAAGAGGTTCAGCAGGCATTTGAGCAATACAAGTCCGATTACATTGCTCAATACCGTTTACAGAATGGCTCTAACCCCGTTAAAGTACCTGGTGAAAAGCAGTTTCGTCGTTGGGAATGGTTCATGGCTCCCAGGGTTGGGACTGATGGTTCGCGGTTCAACCCGGCTGCGGCTTTCAAAGCGGGGCTGGAATACCGCCAACAGTACTCTACCGCAAACGCAGGTAACTGGACCTTCATAGGACCTTCAGTTGTACCTACTGGAGGTGGTGGTGCCGGTCGTATCAACGCTGTAAGAGTGCATCCCATTGATCCAAACATTCTTTATGCATGCTCACCATCGGGTGGCTTGTGGAAGTCTGAGGATGCCGGATCAACATGGGCATCGAACACCGACCAATTGGCCCAAGTAATAGGCTGCACGGATATTGCCATTGATCCCAATAACCCTAATATCATGTATTTGGCAACCGGTGATGGGGATGCGGGAGACACCTATTCCGTCGGCATTTTAAAATCAACAGATGCCGGTGCTACTTGGAACACCACTGGATTATCCTATTCAAACGCCAGTTACAGGCAAATCAGTAAGCTCTTAATAGATCCGAATAATACAAGTACCATCATTGCAGCATCCTCTAATGGAATATGGAGAAGTACTGATGCAGGAGCCACATTCACAAACGTGCAATCTGGTGGATTCAAGGATATGGAATTCAAACCCGGCGACCCTAACACCCTATACGCAGCAGGAACTGAATTTTATAAGTCAACCAACAACGGTGCTACGTGGACTAAAATCACCTCTATCCTACCGGCAGCTACCAATGTTAGTCGCATCGCCATCGCGGTAACGCCGGCAAACCCTGCTTACGTTTATTTGATAATCGGATTGCCTGCTCCAAACTATGGAACTGAAGGCTTCTACAAATCCACAAACAGCGGAACCACATTTACCAAACCTAGCACGCCAGCACTAGGTACTCAGCAATGGTACGACTTGTGTATTGCAGCATCACCTACAAACGCTGATGAGATTTTGCTCGGCGGCCAAACCGACTTCAAGAGATCTACCAACGGAGGAACCACTTGGGCACAAAACGGCGGAAACACACACGTGGATTATCATGATGTTTTGTATACAAACACTACCAGCTATTATATGGGTAACGACGGTGGTGTTTACCAAACAACCAACAGCGGAGGCTCATGGACAAATCTAAGCACCGGACTGGAGATTGCCCAGATGTACGGGTTTGGACAGTCTGCAACCACTCCCTACTTGTTTCTTCAAGGATGGCAGGATAATGGAACCAATAGATTCAATGGCACCTCTTGGTCGCACGTGCTTGGTGGCGACGGTATGCTTTGCTTCATAGACCGAACCAATGATCAAAATATGTTCGGGGAATATCAAAATGGCGGACTTAATCGATCAAACAACGGTGGTGCTACTTGGACTGGAATCACCAACGGCATCAATGAAACAGGGCCTTGGGTCACACCTTGGATGCAAGATCCGGTGAACGCCACCACTATCTATGCTGGTTTTGTAAACGTTTGGAAAAGCACCAACCTTGGCACGAGCTGGACCAAGATCAGCGCATTCTCTAACACCTCTACCGTGATAACCATGGCTGTATCGCCCGCTAACAATCAAGTGATGTGGGTCTCCAAAGCCAATGGTGTTTACAGAACAACCAACGGTGGTACTACTTGGACGCTCATGACCGGACTTCCCGCTGGAACAATCACAGGTATCACATGCAGTAACACCGATGCCAACAAGGCATGGATCACCTACAGCGGATTCAACAATACAAACAAGGTCTTCAAGACATCCGACCAAGGTGCTACTTGGACAAATTACTCTGCTGGTGTTCCAAACATTCCTGTAAACTGCATTACATATATGGATAACTCAAATGACGGGGTTTACATCGGCACCGACTTGGGAGTTTTTTACCGTGATGCATCTTTAAATGTTTGGGAACCCTTCTTCAATGGTCTCCCGAATGTTGTTGTAACACAATTAGGCATCTTCTATCCTACAGGAAAACTTCGTGCCTCCACATACGGAAGAGGCATGTGGGAGTCTGATCTGTACGCGCCTGGCAGTTACGCTCCAACTGCGGCATTCATCTCTGATAAGATTATCGATTGTCCTGGAACATCCGTGCAGTTCACTGATTATTCCGCAGGATCTCCTGCTTCATGGAGCTGGTCTTTCCCTGGCGGCAATCCATCTTCATCAACACAGCAAAATCCTTCCGTAGTTTACAATACTCCAGGAACATACGCCGTCACTTTAGTTGCTACCAATGGAAATGGAACGAACACTGTTGTTCGTAATGATTACATCACCATTACCTCTAGCCCTCATCCAGCCCCTGTAGCTAATAACGCCGAGCGCTGTGGTCCTGGCCCAGTAACTCTTTCTGCAACCGGAACCGGCCTAGGTGTGCTGCGTTGGTGGGATGCCCCAGGTGGTGGCAACCAAGTGGGAACTGGGAGCAGCATCGGCGCTACAATTTCAGGTGCCAATACATCACTTTGGGTTGATGAAGAGTTTCCAAACGGTTTGGTTGACTTCACAGGTGAGTCATCCAATGGCGTTGGTGCAGGTGCATTCTTTACAGCGAATGATATCCGTGGACTTTTTTTCGATGTAACCACTCCTGTGGTGTTGAACACAGTAGACGTTTATTCGAACTCCGCAGGTGACCGAACCATCGAGATATTGGATGCTCAAGGAAACACTGTTGTTGAGAAAGTGGTTACCATCCCCGCATCTCCCAACACTTTGTACACGGTTCCATTGAATTTCACCTTGTATCCAGGCACCAACTACTTCATCAAATGTCGCGGACTTGTTGATTTGTACAGAAACTCGTCAGGTGCTGTTTATCCGTATTCATCTACGTATGTGAACATCACAGGATCCAATGCAGGTAGCCCAGGTTATTATTACTTCTTCTACAATTGGACCTACACGGAGATCACTTGCAACACATCCCGCACGGAAGTAATCGGAACCGACACCTGCTTTGTTGGTTTGGCAGATTTGTTTACCAGCGGCAACATGAATGTATTCCCGAATCCTACTTCAGGTAAATTCGAAATCTCATTTGAGTCCGCTAATACGCGTGATTTTACCATTAGGATCAGCGACCCTGCAGGCAAATCGATTATCAGTGAATCATTCGAAAGATTCAACGGCGAGTTCAAGAGAAATTACGACTTGAGCAAGATTGCAAAAGGCGTTTATGTGTTGGAAGTAATTTCCAAAGAGAAAACCGTATCCAAAAAATTAGTTGTTCAATAAAAGCTTAATAACAGCTATGAAAAAGCCGCAGGGAATCCCCGCGGCTTTTTCATTTAATCTGGATTAGTTTCGAATAAATGTTCCTACAGGTTGATGATTGGCTTTGAACACATAGGTCCCAGCCGCAAGCATAGTTACATCGATATCCCCATGAAAAAAATCTGTCTCAGACCTTAAGATCATCATCACTCTACCCGTGATATCGCAGATTTCAATAGTCTCAGCGGCAGCTTCCGAATCCCAATGCAGCATGTTTTGAGTCGGGTTAGGGTAATACCTCAAGGATTGCCTGATTTCATTTTCAGCTATTCCTGTAGGGCAATAATTCGCATAATTGGGAGTAGTGTTGGTAATCAGCGCCCAAGGACCTGTGCCATTCGGACAACGGTGCAAGCTTATGTTCGCAAACTGTGCACCGAATTGTTTGAAGTCGTAAGTGTTGATGGAGTCTGTGAGATATACCACCTCTCCAGCGCTACCCGATAACTTGAAATTGGCATGCAGTTCTGTTGCCGAAGAAGTTCTCTCATCGCAAAAAACCAGTAAGAATCCGTATGGACCAATTAGTGTTCCCTCTGGGAAAGCCCACTTTCCAAGATTGGTAGCATTGTCAGATAGATAGAGGCCGTTCATGTTCAAAGTGGATGAAGTGTTGTTGTATAACTCGACCCAATCCGAATGCTCGCCATATTGATTCACGGTATCTACCACATTTATAGCCAGAATCTCATTTAATGCAACCTGACCCGATGTGGCAACTGGTAGAGATGCATTTAGAGAGTAAAATTCATGCTCGGCTCTTTCGGGTGAGAAAATCCCCGCATTGGCATTTTCAGCATAAATATAATATTGCATTCGGGCAGAAGTAACCTGGAAAGTTGCACCATATACATTATCGTTTGCTGCTCCATCGCCATGTTGTCCGTCATCATACATCTGAAGATAATTGAACTTTTTCCAAGTGGCATCACGATAGCCCATTCGAACCAAATTGCAATTTGTTGCCTGACTTGTGACGGTGACCTGAGAAAGGTATGACGGAGAGGCGTTTGATAACTGGATATTTGTAATAGCAGGTGGCACTGCGGTGAATTGCGTTTGCTGCAGCAACCAAGTTGTTCTCGGACCCATCAATTGGGATAGACCGGGAATCGTTCCCATTCCTCCAGGTATTCCGGTAGTAATGGAGTTTTGGAATTGACTGTAGGTATAGAACTTATTAGGATCCGCCTGCACAAATGAATTGATAATTGCCTGCAATGTCTGCGCCTTGTTAACATAACTGTTGTTTGCAAAATTCTCGTTTATAATGGTTCGCATGTGTGCCAGATAGCGACGCTTGTACTCAGGATTTCCAAGGAGCCTACTGATCATCGGCTTTTGAAAATTAGTTTCGTGTAGCAGTGGCGACATCTGCTGTTCTTGGGTAAGCGTTAGGTTTCCTGCTCCTGAGTTTGTGAAGCATCCGAAAGATTCGTTCAAATCCCAAGAGATTGGATTGAAACGAAGATTATCATCTCGATACAGATAATAATTCTGGGAAAACCCGCCTGTATAACTATCGAGATTCACCAACACGTTGTTGAATGCGAGCATCCACAAGGCCCTATCCACATCTAATTTGTCGATCACTACACTTGGGTTGTTATTCAACACATTGGTAAAATCTATCAAATCCGCCCAGCCAAAATCACTTTTGATTTCATAACGGTTATAATATAGGGTACTGTCTGTTCCCAAATATGTTAGGTCGGGTGAACCTCCAGTACCTGGTCCGGCGCCACCGATGGGATTGCATTTGAAAAAGGCATATCGGTCAGACTTGAAATGCTCCATTACAAAGCGCTTGTCGATGTTTTCAGCATTCATATAGAGCCCATACAAAACGCCATTGATCCTCACTTCGGCATGGTTCGCC
>JBJTQS010000320.1:0-9051 GCA_046075765.1 Bacteroidota bacterium | reverse complement strand
GACATGTTCGACTGCGTGATGCCAACACGAAATGCAAGAAACGGCATGTTGTTTACCTCGGATGGGATCATCAATATCCGGAACGAAAAATGGAAAGACGACCTATCCCCCATAGACCCAAATGGTCTTAGTTATGTCGATAACGATTATTCAAAGGCCTACCTAAGGCATTTGATGATATCAAAAGAAATGCTGGGCGCCCAAATCGCAACCCTACACAATATCGGTTTTTATGTGAATCTGCTCAGAGAAGCTCGTTTACACATAATCGATGGCACATTCGGCAGTTGGAAAAACATTATGGTTCAAAAATTGGGCAGGAGACTTTGAAGATGTTTAAAAAGAAGATAAACATCCTGGACCTATATATCGTAAGGAAATTCCTCACGACATTCATCTTTGCTATTGCGTTGATAGTGATGATTGCCATCGTATTCGATATTTCTGAAAAAATCGATGACTTCATAGAAAGAAAGGCACCTTTCAAATCAATAGTTTTCGATTACTACTTGAACTTCATACCTTATTTTGCCAACCTGTTTTCTCCGCTCTTCATTTTCATTTCAGTCATCTTTTTCACTTCAAAAATGGCTGCCCAAACAGAGGTTGTAGCTATTCTATCGAGCGGCATCAGTTTTAGAAGAATGCTTATGCCATATATGGCGGTCGCGGCACTGCTGGCATGCACCTCCTACTATTTGAATGGTTGGGTAATTCCCGATGCCAATAAAAAGAGACTGGCTTTCGAGAACACATACATAAAGAATCCTTACGTTCTAAAGGCGCGCAACATCCATAGGCAAATCAAACCAGGGGAATTCATCTATTTTGAAAGCTTTAACACCATAGAAAAATCGGGGTTTCGATTCACCTACGAGAAATTCGACAACCTTGAGTTGAAATATAAGTTCAGCAGTGACCGTTTGGCATGGGATAGTACTCAAAACAAATGGAGAGCAGAAAACTGGTTTATCAGAGCCATTCATAAAGACCATGAAACCGTTGATTCCGGGACTATCAAGGATACAACTTTCGGATTCCTACCTGCAGAATTCTCAACTCGTGAGAACAACATCACCACTTTTGACAATGAAGAGTTGGATGCATTCATTGCCGATAAACGAATAAGAGGTGCTGAAGGAATTCAATTCGACCTTGTTGAACGATATAGAAGAAGCGCTTTCCCTTTTGCCACATTCATATTAACACTCATCGGCGTATCGCTATCCTCTAAAAAAGTCCGAGGTGGAATTGGTATTCAAATCGGTGCAGGGATACTGCTTAGTTTCACTTACATCATGTTCATGCAAGTCACTACCACTTTTGCTACCAATGGAAATCTACATGCAGCTGTTGCCGTTTGGATACCGAACATTGTATTCGGAGCTGTCGCCATTTTTCTTTATGTAAAAGCCCCTAAGTGAAAACCGATGGTTTAACCATGACTACGCAGGAACGAATTTTCGGACTTGACTTATTCAGAGCCATAGCAATCTTATGCGTGGTAACAGTCCATGGCGGATTCATCATAAACGAGGCAATTCCAGGGTTCCCAGGTTTCAGTGTACCGGATGGCGTAGAATTGTTTTTTGTTTTGAGCGGATTTCTCATCGGTGGCATGCTTATCCGCCTTAAGGAATCATCCAAAATGGAATCGATACCACAACTGTTCAGCTTTTGGAAGAGAAGATGGTTTCGCACCCTTCCTGCTTATTACCTGGTTTTGATGCTGAACATTGCCTTCGCATACTGGGGTCTCAACAATGCCAAGTTCGAAAACTTCAATTGGAAGTTTGTTTTTTTCTGCCAGAATCTTGCTAGTCCATTCACCGATTTCTTTTGGGAGTCATGGAGTTTGTCCATAGAGGAATGGTTTTACCTGGTTACTCCGCTACTAATTTTTACTGCCTCATACATCCTTGGCAAAAAATTGAAAACAAAACATTTAACCTTAGCCATCATTGCTTTGCTATTGATTTTCCCCTTAATATACAGATATTCCATATCAGACATCACACTGGATGCGTTTTGGTTCGATGTGACATTTAGAAAAACGGTTGCCACAAGGTTGGATGCAATTATGTACGGAGTTTTGATGGCATGGCTATGCTTTTATTACGAGAAATCAATCCAAAAATGGAGATGGCCATTTTTCTTGATCGGAGTACTGATCTTCATTTTAACTAAGCAGGTCATAAGCGAGGACCCGACCGGTTTCGATGCTATGACATGGCATTTTTCGGCCATGGGATTGGGCGCATCATTAATGCTGCCACTGGCAGCAAGTTGGAAAGCATGTGATAATTTATTTGGTAAAGCCATCACCCATCTGTCAGTCATTTCCTATTCCATGTACTTGTTAAATCTCGGTTTGGTAGCCATGGTTTTGGAAAAGCATTTTATGCCACAAAATCCATTACAATCAGTAACGATTTACATTTCATTTTGGGTTATAGTCATTACTGCCTCCACCCTATTATACAGGCACTTTGAAAAACCCATGACAGACCTTAGAGACAGGTTCTAATAGGAATTCGGCGGTCGCAAAACCATACTCCAACATTTATTGTTTTCAGATTCATGAAAAACAAGATACTGATCATCTGCATAGCCATATTGTCCATATTCAAGCCATTCATGTCAATTGCTGATGGAACCATAACTGGCAAAGTAAAAGATATTAAAACCGGCCAAGGCATACCATTCGCATCAGTCGCCATTCTCGGCACCTCGCTCGGTACCACCACTGATATGGAGGGGAAATTCTCAATAATCACCAAACAAGAGGGATATATACGCCTATCCGTTTCGTGTGTTGGTTATAAACCCGCCGTTTCTTCTGATATTTTCGTGACCAAGGAGAAATCCCCATACATCGAAATATCTCTTGAATCATCATCAACAAATCTTACAGAGGTTGAGATCAAGGCCCCACAATTCGTCAAAAAGGAAGAAAGTCCTGTTTCACTGCAAACAATTGGAATCAGGGAAATAGAGCGAAACCCGGGAGGAAACCGCGACATATCACAAGTCATACGTTCGCTACCTGGAGTAGCCTCATCACCCAGTTTCAGAAATGATATTATTATCAGAGGTGGCTCGCCTGCTGAAAACAAGTTTTTCCTTGACGGAATTGAGATTCCCGTAATCAATCATTTTCAAACCCAAGGTTCAACAGGAGGACCTGTAGGAATCATAAATGTGGACTTCTTGCGTGAAGTTGATTTTTATTCCGGAGCGTTCCCTGCTTCACGCGGCAATGCTCTGAGCTCTGTCATGGATTTCAAGCAAATCGAAGGAAACCGCGAAAAACATGGAGTTAGGTTTTCTATTGGCTCATCAGAAACAGGCATAACATTCGACGGACCAATTACTCCCAAAACAACATATCTGTTTTCGGCACGCCGTTCCTACCTGCAATTTCTTTTCAAAGCATTCAAGCTCCCTTTCTTACCTACTTTCAGTGATATGCAATTCAAATTAACGCATAGGTTTGATGATAAAAACGAAATCACCTGGTTGGGGTTAGCCGCATATGATGTTTTCGTATTAAATGAATCCGTAAATGAAGGGGTTGAGGATGTGGAGACAAAAGAGCGAAACGATTACTTCCTAAGTGCCATACCAGAAAACAGCCAATGGAATTATACCACCGGTGTAAATTACAAGCATTATGCGAATAACGGATTCACAAGTGTTGTTTTGAGCACGAACAAGCTATTCAATGAATCGGAAAAATACTTTGAAAACAGAAATGAGGACCCCAATCTTAAAACTGCGGATTATGAATCAGGAGAATCGGAGACTAAATTCAGGGTTGAGCGGACTTTTTTCGCTGGTTCGTACAAGATTTTGGCTGGCTTAGGATTAGAATATGCATCATTCGACTTAAACGGCTTCAACAGCATCCAAACGCCTACCGGCTCTACCAGGATTGCATACCAATCGGATATTGATTTCATAAAATACGCAGGATTTTTATCCATCAGTCGAGAACTTTTTAATTCAAAAGCACGAATAACTGGTGGTGTTCGAACTGATGCCACTGGTTACTCGCAAAAAACAAGCAACCCATTGGATCAGATTTCGCCTCGTGTCGCATTATCTTATCAATTGACAAAGAAGCTTAGCATCAATACCAACGCGGGTATTTATAACCAACTACCATCCTACACTATTCTAGGTTTTGCTGACGGTTTCGGCAACTTGCTAAACAAGAGTCAAGCGCGCTATATACGTTGCGATCAAATAATCGGCGGTTTACAATACAATCCCGATGAATCATCCAAAATCACGCTGGAAGCATTCTCCAAATACTATTCGAACTATCCTTTATCCATACAAAAAGGAATCAGTTTGGCCAACCTGGGGTCCGATTTCGGTACAGTAGGTAACGAAAGCGTAATACCTGTTTCCTCCGGTAGAGCGCAAGGAATAGAACTTATGGCACAAAGAAGATCACCCTCTGGCATTTATGGAATTGTGGCCTTAACATTGGTCAACAGCGAATTTGACTCAGGCAACGATAAATTCGTGACATCCTCTTGGGATAACAATCTTTTTACGACCATTACCGCAGGTAAAAAATGGTCACGCAATTGGGAAACAGGTCTCAAATGGAGATACGTAACGGGCCGACCATACACTCCTTATGATGTAGCTACATCATCACTGAAATCCAATTGGGATGCGACGGGTTTTGGCATCCTGGACTACACTAACTTAAATACATTGCGCGTACCCGACTTCCATCAGCTTGACATTCGAGTGGACAAATCCTGGTTCTTCAACAAATGGTCACTGAATCTTTATTTGGATATTGAAAATTTGTACAACTTCAAATCCAAAGAGCCAGACATCCTTTTTGTAAGGACCGATTCGAATGGGAAACCAGTGGAAGACCCATTAGACCCAAACAGATACAAAACATTTTTCATCAAAGATGAAAGCGGAACAGTATTGCCAACGATTGGTGTAATACTTGACTTTTGATGTTTTTATTGCACTATCAGTTTACCGTTCACCGAAGCGCCATCACTACGCAATACCCTGTACAAGTACAATCCTTTCGTAAGACTGGATACATCTACAGACGTGGATGAACCCATGAGTGGAGTCTCTGATATGGACTTGCCTTTTAGGTCAGTCAACTGCAATGTATGCTCGAATCGTGTTTCTGCGATTTGAATTACAAATGCACCGATAGCCGGGTTAGGAGAAATTGAAACCGGGAATGCAGCTTGTGCCTCGTTAACAGAAGTGATGCCTATGGTGAAATTGCGGTCGTTGATATCAAAGAAAATATTTCCATCACCTTCAACCATAATGCGTGCGTTAGAGGTGTTTACAAAAGGTGCCTGTACCTGATAGGATCCATTGTTGGCAACCTGGCTAGCCAGCACTATCGGAAAAGTTTGGCCACCGTCGGTGGACAAAAGGATATTCACCAATGGAGTACTTATTGGAGCCAAATCGCTGCCGCCAACATCCCATGTAATCGTTTCAGTAGATCCAGCAGCCCAAACAACCCCAGTAACATTTTGAGAAGTAATTGCAAACGCTTGGCCGGTATTGATTACCTGAACTTGAAAAGTTGTATCATTATTGGTAACACCACCACCATTCAAACGGTTATCGCGTACAGTAAGCCTAAAGTTCAATGTGCGAGCGTATGAAGGCTTTACCTCACCAATAGTTTGACTATTGTTCAGAATATTCGACAAACGAGGGAATAATCTTGTTGGAGAAGCAGTGGGATCAAATGAACGGAAAATGGGTGCATTTACTACAGGTGCGCTCCAAGTACCGGCAGGACCTAGATCATACTGCTCCCAGCAATATGTTATAGGGTCACCATCAGGATCAAAGGCATCTGCAGTCATTCTGAAAGGTGTCAAGTAAGGAATAATTCGAGTCTGTATTGGATTAATAACAGGAGGCGTATTACCAGTACTCGTTACTTGGGGACAATTGCCACCAAAACCCGTTGTAGTGTAAATGATGATTTCATCAAAGCTCTTGGCATGGAAATAATCATCGCTGTTGGTTTGCAAATTATTGTTGCCACAAATTCCAGCGTAGGCCATAATAGTGCTTCCGCTTCCAGGTTCATAGGCTGCATTAAAGGCTCGGTTACCCGAACAGGAGCCAACTTCACAATTAAATGTATGATTCCCTCCGAATTGATGACCTACTTCATGTGCAACGTAATCAACATCGAATGGGTCTCCCACGGGTGATGGAGATCCGGTTACACCACGAGCCTTGTTGGAGAAATTGCAAACAACACCAAGTCCGGCTATACCACCACCGCCTGTACTGAACACATGGCCGATGTCGTAATTGAAACCACCGATGATATTGTTAACAGTAGTTTGATTTTGACCGAGCATGGTGCCACCACTACTGTTTGTATAGGGATCCGTGTTGGGATTCAAATATATCAGGGTGTCCGTATTGGGGATAAGGGCGAACCGAATTGCCAAATCCCTTTCATAGATACCAGAAACTCGGTTAACAGATGTTACAATGGCCGATAAGGCTCCAGCTACCGTGCCTCCATGAAACGCAGAGTACTCGCCAGTGGCGGCCATTGCTAAGCGGTATGTCTTCAACTGTGTGCCTACTGAACGATTCGAAGTAAGTCCTGGCGAACATTGCCTTTGAGGATCTGTTACCGGACTTAATGATTCTGTTAGGCATTCGAATCTTTTATCGGTTACAAAATCCTTTTTGTAATACGTCAAGTAATAATTCGAGTCTGACAAAGTTACTGGATCGATAAAATAAGTTCCATTCGGCGATAATACCATGGCATGAAAACCTTGTTCTGTAAAATCAAAAACAGCAAATGAACTGGGGTCGGTAATTCCTTGGCCAGAATACGTTGCCATGGTTGGATACTTCTGCTTCAACTGTAAGGGCAGCACCTGATTCAGGAAAACAGCAAATTCCGCCAGAGTACCATCAGGCATTGGAATGCCAACTACAGTGGATTGAGAGCGAGAGTTTGTGGCATCTAAAACGGGAGCATTAACCCAAAACTGCCTAAACTGTCCTAAATCTAACTGAAAAGCCTGAAAACGGATGGGTTTAATCAACCGTTCACCCTTGAGTTGAACGGAGTTTAATTCAACAGGCTTCCATACTTCAGCTAAAGCAACAGAGATGTTTAGGAAAGCAACAAGCGATAAGATGAGCAATTTTCTCATTTTGGGAAGATGATTATGGTTTGAATAGTAGAACCAAGTTAAATTAGATAAAGTTTATTCGAAGCCGGTTTTGGACCCCACCGGTAAATCATTCTTATCAAAGACTATGTAGTTCCATGGTCCTTCGGTGCAAACCCTATATAATACGGTTGTTCCGGTTTCAATTATAGCCATGTAACGGATACCCTTGGAAGAATCCACTTCAAGCCTAACAACGGACCCATTAAACCCAGTTAATCGACCAGAAAAGGCGGATATGCCATATTTGCGCTCAAACTCCATTGGAACTGAGGCGGAACGAGCAAGCCGCGCCGAAACGGTTGAACCATTTGATAGTGGCAGTTGGACTTCAACAGTATCATTGAGCCCATCAGAATTGCGAAGTTGGCTGAACACATATGCCGAATCGGGTGAGGTGAGCCTATAGCGGTTCGGTATCACCCTATCAGATTCACAAGGTAACTTGCCGGTTTTTTCCTCAGAAATCATCCAACATTTGAAAGATACCGAATCTTTATTGTCAGAATTTGTCGGCAACATGGTCGACTTACGACCACATGCAATAAAAACAGTGGAAATACACAAAACGAAAATCGTGTTTTTGAGCATGTTGTGTAGTTCAATTCAAATTTGCGCAAAAAATCGAATTATTTAATAAACAAGAACGCAATTTTACTTACTTTACAAGAATGGAAACATTTATTGATGAAATAGCTAAAGGAATAGTAGCAGAGGGATGGTCGGACCCTAGCAAAGTATGCGTGGTATTCCCCACAAGAAGGGCTTGCCTGATATTCAGGAACCGATTTGCCCATCACTCAGGGAAACCTGTTTGGGCGCCAAAGGTGATGTCTATTGGCGATTTTGTTTCAACCAATTCAGGATACCCAGTAAGCGAAGAAATGGAGTTGTTAACTGCTCTTTATGATGTTTACAAAATCCATTGGCCAAAACATGACTTTGGGAAATTTTATCCTTGGGGAAGAATGCTGCTTGGCGATTTTGATGAAGCCGACAAACAAGTGGAAGACCCGATATTGATGTTCAGGAATATCGCGGAACTAAAGAAGATTGATGCCGCCTTTTTACCAGATGCGGAATCCTTAAAGTTCCTTACCGGTTTTCTAAAAATCATGGATGTTGAGAATTTAACGAAACTTCAAAAGGAGTTCGCTGAGAACTGGAACAACCTGCGGTCAATTTACGAAGGCTATCAAAGCGAACTTACAAAAAGGAATCTATCCTATGAAGGAAGAAGCTACAAGCATTTTATATCAAATATTAAATGTGGACTTTTCAAACCAAATTATGAGCTTCTGATTTTTGCCGGTTTCCACGGATTCTCCTTGATTGAAGAAAAAATGATTGCAGAGTTGGGCACACTATCAAAAACCAAAATACATTGGGATACGGATGATCTTTATGTGAAAGACCCAATCCATGAGGCCGGTGCGTACTTCCGAGAATCGGAAATCATCAAAAAACACCCAGTAAACCCATCCAGTAGAATAACCAGTGAAAACAAAAACCTGGAAATCATTTCGGTCCCGTTGATAGCAGGCCAAGCGAAACTTACTGGTCAGATACTGAAAGACCTTTTCAAAGAAGCGCCCGAATCCATCCACAGGACTGCCGTTGTATTGCCAGACGAAAAAACCTTGTTACCTGTACTTTTTGCAATACCGGGAGAATTTGATTCGCTAAATGTTACAATGGGCTTTCCGTTGAAACAATCCCAATTTGCCAGCTTGATTGTTACCCTTAAAAAACTGGCCGAATCGAGTGAAAAAAACACAAGCGGAGAATGGGTTTTCGATCGCAGATTGGTCAAGCAAACCAT
>JBJTQS010000319.1:0-2835 GCA_046075765.1 Bacteroidota bacterium | reverse complement strand
ATCCTGGTAACGGTTAGCGCCACTTCAACCAATGTGAGCTGCTTCGGCTTGGCCAACGGAACGATTACCGCTTCTGCTTCTGCAGGTGCAACGATCACCGTAAACGGTCAGCCATACAATGCAAGCGCTACATACGCTCCTGGTACTTACACAGTAGTTGCTACTGCTTCAAATGGTAACAATAACGGAGTATGTACTGCCAGCACTATGGTTACCATTACACAACCTGCTTTGGTAACAGTTAGCGCCACTTCAACCAATGTGAGCTGCTTCGGCGCCAACGACGGTACCATCTCGGTAACCGCTTCTGCCGGTGCTGTTATCACGGTTAACGGTCAGCCATACAATGCTTCTGCAGCGTATGCACCAGGCTTCTACACCATCCTTGCTACCGCACCAAACGGTAACAACAACGGTGGTTGTGCTGCTGTGGCCTTCGTAACCATCACGCAGCCTGCACTGGTTTCCTTGAGCGTAACCAGCCAAAACGTGAAATGTAACGGCGCTGCCAACGGAGCGATCAACGCTACTGCTACCGGCGGAGCCACCATCACGGTTAACGGCCAACCTTACAATGCCAATGCCACTTATGGTCCAGGTGTTTACACGGTTGTAGCTACCGCTCCTAATGGAAATAACAACGGTTCATGTACTGCCACGCAAACGGTGACCATCACTGAGCCTGCTGTTCTTGCCGCTGCTGCTTCTAGCACCAATGTATTGTGCAACGGTGGCAGCACAGGTACGGCTACAGTAACCGCTACCGGTGGTACTGCCCCATATTCTGGAACAGGAACCTTCACCGGACTTGCCGCTGGAACTTACAGCTACACGGTTACTGATGCTAACGGATGTACTTCTACCGTAAGCGTAACCATCTCTCAGCCTACACAGTTGACAGCTTCATCTTCTGCTACAGCAATCCTGTGCAACGGTGGTAGCTCAACAGTAACGGTGTCTGCTGCTGGTGGCACAACGCCATACACGGGTACAGGTACCTTCACCGTTACCGCTGGTACTTACAACTACACGGTAACAGATGGTAACGGATGTACAGCTACCACTTCAGTGAATGTTTCGCAGCCTGCAGCACTTGTTGCTTCTGCTGTTGTTACCACTCCTGTTGCTTGTAACGGCGGTAACGCTACAGTAACCGTATCGGCTACTGGTGGAACAGGCGCTTACACTGGAACTGGCACCTACACTGTAACTGCTGGTACTTATACTTACACTGTTTCTGATGTTAACGGCTGCAGCACTACTGTTTCGGTAACTGTTAGCCAGCCTGCTGTATTGTCGGCTAGCTTCACACAAACCAACGTAAGCTGCTTCGGTGGCAACAACGGCAGCGTGACCATCAGCGCAACCGGCGGTACTGCTCCATACACTGGAACAGGCATTATCAGCAACTTGACTGCTGGCACATACACATACAATGTGGTTGATGCCAACAACTGTTCTACTTCAGTAACCGTGACCATCACCGAGCCTACTCAGTTGTCGGCTTCTTCATCTGCAACAGCAATCTTGTGCAACGGTGGTAGCTCAACGGTAACTGTATCGGCTAACGGTGGTACCGCTCCATACACTGGAACCGGTAACTACACTGTAACAGCTGGCACTTACAACTACACTGTAACGGACGCTAACGGTTGTACGGCTACCACATCTGTGGTTGTTAGTCAGCCTACAGCCTTGGTAGCTTCTTCAGTTGCTGGAGTAATCTCTTGCAACGGTGGAACCACAACAGTGGTTGTGTCGGCTACCGGTGGCACAGGCGCTTACACTGGCACTGGCACCTTTACGGGTGTTACTGCAGGTATGTATGATTATACTGTGACCGATGCCAATGGATGTAGCAACACTACTTCGGTTGTGATCACTCAGCCTACTGCAATAGTTGCTACTGTTACTTCGCAAACCAATGTAAGCTGCTTCGGTGGCAACAACGGTAGCGTGACCATCACAGCTACTGGCGGAACTGGAATCCTTTCAGGAACTGGAACCTTCAGTAACCTCACTGCTGGTACATACACTTACACGGTAACGGATTTCAACAACTGCTCTGCTTCAGTAACTGTAACCATCACCCAGCCTGCTGCTGCCCTGGTAGCTTCGTCTACTTCAGGCAACATCAGCTGCAACGGTGGTACTACCACGGTAACCGTATCTGCAACTGGTGGCACTGCTCCATACACTGGAACAGGCAGCTTCACAGTAACTGCCGGCACTTATAACTACACGGTAACCGATGCCAACGGATGTACTTCCGTAACCAGCATCACTGTCAGTGAGCCTGCTGCACTTAGCGCTTCTTCAGCTGCTGGCAGCATCAGCTGTAACGGTGGTACTACTACTGTACCGGTATCTGCAAACGGTGGCACTGCTCCCTACACTGGAACAGGTAGCTTCACTGTAACGGCTGGTACTTACAGCTACACGGTAACCGATGCCAACGGATGTTCGGCTACCACTAGTGTAACGGTAAGCCAACCTGCAGTATTGACAGCCTCATCTTCTGCCACTGCGATCTTGTGCAACGGCGGCAGCTCCACTGTAACCGTAACGGCTGCAGGTGGTACCGCTCCATACACCGGAACAGGCAGCTACACCGTGTCTGCTGGATCTTATAGCTACACTGTGACTGATGCCAACGGATGCACAGCAGTAGCTTCTGGCAACATCACTCAGCCTGCTGTATTGTCGGCTAGCTTCTCACAAACCAATGTGAGCTGCTTCGGTGGCAACAACGGCAGCGTGACCATCAGCGCAACCGGCGGTACTGCTCCATACACTGGAACAGGCACCATCAGCAACTTGACTGCTGGCACTTAC
>JBJTQS010000318.1:0-3129 GCA_046075765.1 Bacteroidota bacterium | reverse complement strand
TTAGGGGGCTGACCGCCTGGCTTGGCAATCGACTCGCGCATATCAGTATCTGCCTGAAGGTTTTTCATCCGGTAGTAATCCATGATTCCTAAATTACCTGTGCGGAATGCTTCTGCCATGGCTTGGGGAACTTGTGCTTCTGCCTCAATAACCTTCGCTCTGGCTTCCTGTGCTTTAGCTTTCATCTCTTGCTCCTGAGCAACAGCTAGGGCACGGCGCTCTTCGGCCTTGGCTTGAGCTACTTTCAAATCGGCACTTGCCTGTTCGGTCTGCAATTTGGCGCCAATGTTCTCACCCACATCGATGTCGGCAATATCAATGGATAGAATTTCAAAGGCAGTACCTGCGTCCAAACCTTTCGACAAAACCGTCTTAGAAATCTGATCAGGGTTCTCCAGAACCGATTTATGATCGTGTGCAGAACCGATATTGGTAACGATTCCCTCTCCTACCCTTGCCAAAACCGTTTCTTCACCGGCACCTCCTACCAACTGATTGATATTCGCACGGACTGTTACGCGAGCCTTTACCAACAGTTGAATACCGTTCTTGGCCATAGCAGATACGGGAGGTGTATCGATTACCCGTGGATTAACGGATAATTGAACAGCGTCAAACACATCACGACCAGCCAGATCAATGGCGGTAGCCGTTTTAAAGGTAAGTGGGATATTTGCCTTGTCGGCCGATATCAAGGCTTTGATCACATTGAAAACATTACCTCCAGCCAAATAGTGAGTTTCGATCTCATTGGCGGTAATACTCAATCCTGCCTTTGTTCCATTGATCAACGCATTCACCACGATACTCGGAGGCACCTTACGCAATCGCATCAGTATCAAGTCGAGGATGCTGATTTTAACTCCGGAGAATACAGCCGTGATCCACAGATTCACGGGGACAAAATACATCAGCAGGAAAAATAGGATTACTGCCGCGATGACGATTAAGAGTAAGAATGGAATAGCCATGAAGATTTACGATTGACGATTTACGATTTACGATTTACGATAAAATAGTGACAGGTGACAAGTTACAGGTAACAAGTTGAGCTAATGACAAGCAAAGGATTGATGATTTTGATACCCCGAGGCATGCGAAACTATGTAAAGTTACACAATAGTATTTATTTAATTCTAGCACTTCAGACTTCTTTTACAATCACTTTACCTGGAAGGACTTCCAATACTTCGACTTGGGTGCCAGCATTCAAAATGATACCGTTTGTATTTGCCTCTATCCTATGTCCGTTGACTTCTACCGTTCCGGACGGTCTTAAAGCTGAGACACATGTTCCCTTGTCGCCCACTTGAACCATGGTGTGAGATATATCATTAACCCTCCCGTCTACGGTGTCTTTCAAACCAAAACGGTTCCATGCTCTACTTTTAAGCGATCCATAAACAGCTGCTATGGTTAAAGCCAATGTTGATGCAAATAGGACATTCCCAATAAAAGTACCATAATCAATATAGGCCCATGCCAATGATAACATGATGAGCACTACACCAGCGATACCGGCCAGCAAACCTGGGAGCATCAAGATTTCCAGTACCAACAAAATGATTCCAACAAGAATCAGAGCGATTAAAAACAGTAGTGACATGATTGGAACTTATTATTAATTCAAAATTAAACTGAACACTTCTTGCATTTCGAACCCATTTTTCACCACTTCTTAAACACAAAAAACACCGCTAAAACGATCAATGAAAAGCCAACCAAATGGTTCCATGCCAACTTTTCTGTTTTGAAAACAAAAACAGCGAAAGCAAGGAAAACCACTAAGGAAACGACCTCCTGAATCATCTTCAATTGAAAAAGATTGAATGGTCCGCCATTACCCTCATAACCGATTCGATTGGCGGGGACTTGGAAGAAATACTCGAACAAGGCAATAGCCCAACTGATCAATATTACGCCCACGATTCCTAAGCGGGCTAAAGAAGGCATCTTGTGAAATTGCAAATGACCATACCAAGCCAAAGTCATGAAGCAATTGGCTACAATAAGCAATGCAACAGAAGAAACGCCTTTCAACATCAGATCAGTTCTTGATGACTCTGGTTGGAGCTAAGTTAAAACGATCGCCGTTTATCAAAACTGAATAAACTCCTACAGGCCAAGTCGACAAATCTATGGAGTAACTACCGCCGGGATTCATCTTTGCGCGATGCACCAATAAGCCTCTGCCATCATAAACTAAAATATCAGCGCTGGAACCACCTGGAAAGCCATCCACAGAAATTTGAACCCAATCCGCAGTTGGATTGGGAATGATCTGTACTGGATTCACAATGTTCTCATTCAAACCAACCAAAGGATCCAACATTACATCCAAAACGGTAACATTCCCATTTGTGAGTACTACATTATTGATGGTTTTGGAGGCGTAACCTGAAGCAGAAAACTCCACATTGAATGTTCCAGATGTTGGATATCCAGTACGGTAATCACCGAGAATATCAGTAGAATCGTTCGCACTTGTGCCCAAGATTACAACATTTACATTGAGAATAGGTGCACCTGTTCCGCTGTTGGTGACATTACCCTCGAGATAGCAGGCCCTTTGGTAATAAGGAGCGAAAACATAAAACTCACCATCCATATCAGTTGCAATAATGTTTCCTGAAGGCAAATAAGGTGAAGCATCCCAGCAAAGGAAACCACCTGTGGGATGGCGGGCAATCTCAACAAGATTCAGCGGACGAGCAGCGTCTACAATAGTGAGCTGACTGCCATAAGACGGATTAATCAAGTAATCATTGAAAACACGCACATTGTGGACCTCCTTATTAGATAGCGAGTCATTATAGTAAGTATTTACCAAGGTGATGTTATTCATATCAGACACATCGAATACACCCAATGGGGTATTGTTCTGCTCATCGGTGGTGTAGAAATAGCGACCGTCATCTGAAAACCAACCATTGTGATTGAATAAACCAGGCGTAGGGTGAGAAGATATAACTGCCGGATTCGATTTATCAGTTACATCCACCACTGAAAACTGGCCATTGAAAATTTCACTTGACCACAAAGTATCGTTACGAACCGTACCATCATGCGCATAGAATGCGCCATAAGATCCCACATATGCAGGATTCCAAGGATCAGTAAGATCACAGA
>JBJTQS010000317.1:0-21170 GCA_046075765.1 Bacteroidota bacterium | reverse complement strand
TGCGGGAATCAACTGCAAAGAATGGATCAGCAAGATCCTTGAAAAGTGGCTCGCTTTGGCCATGCTCAGACTTATGCACTGGAAATATCCCGAAGGCGGGAGATTTGCGCAACTTCACTTCAGCCACTGCCAAGTGGTGACACATTACTTGGAAAGAGTGGCAAATGAGAAAGACATGTTTCTTGCCATGGTGGTTTTTGAGTAGATCGTCCATCAGCGCCACCCATGGCTGGTACCAAGGAAAGTGTTGCTCTAAGGGGTTACCAGGGCCGCCGGATGAAATGTATGCATCGAAGGAATTATCGGGGACATGATTGGCGCCCCTTACATTGAAGATCTCATAATGACTAACAAGCGGATTGCCGTCTAGCAAAGACCGTATGCCCCTGATGCCTTGCCCAGGGCGGTTATTGTACATGTCGAGGACGGCTACGCGCATGTGCGGGGAATGTTATCGAGATTCAAATATTCCGTTGGTAAAGATACAAAAGGGAAGTTAGACCCCACTAAGCCGGGCTTTCAGTTTGAGGAATGGTTTTTCAAAATAATAAAAGCTGATGGAAGCCACCAAAACAGTTAGTGCGAATATTAATAATGGCCTCATAAATACTTGGTAAAATCCACCGGCTTCAAATGAGATTGGTGCTTTAAGTAGCAATAGAATGAACACCCCATGAAAAATATACATACCATAAGAGATTTTGCCCAAATACCTGAAAGATGAGAAATAGCCCATAGGTATGAACACCTTAGATGGCAAACACTGTCCAATAATCACAAAAGCCATAAAAAACCAGAGAATCGGACGATCTAACAGCGACCAAGGAAAATCATTATACCAAATTGGGAAAAAGACTAAATTCAGTATAAAACCCCCATAAAAAAGTGTCCAAAAAACACCTGAGTCTGCAAACAGATTGCAAATCCTTTCCTTGAAATTAAACCCTATCCAAGCAGCGAGAGATCCAACACCAAATGCTCCCATCAGCGAAAGCGAATTATATAGTAATTGGAGTGATTGGCTTTGAAATTCGAACCTGAACCATAACGAAACAGCTACCATGAGGCTACACACAGGAACAAGCAGTTTGGAGGCAAACCGCATGAGTATTCCAAGCATGGAATAGAACTGCTCTTCCAAACAGATCGACCAAAGAAACACCATGAAAAACAGAAAAGAGGTACCATGATTTGCCATCCAAAAATTTACAGTGAAAGTCATAAACGTCCATAAAGGAGGCAGTGGTTCAGGCGACATTTCACTCCGTAATGCATAAGCATGAAGACAAAATCCAACAAATACCGTAAGGAAGTACAAGGGCCAAACCCGTAAGCTCCTTCTGTAAATAAAGCGTTTTAAACTTATTTTTCCTTTGACCTTTTGCTCGCTTAGAAGCCTATGTGTTATAAGAAATGCCGATAGGACGAAAAAAAGTCGAGACCGGTAAAAGCCAAGTAATTGTAATCTTCAAGAAGTCCTGTTGTCCCAACAATGCCGTGTGAAAAAAAGACAATAGCAAAGCTGATGAATCGCAATCCATCCAAGTTGGGGAAATATGGGAGTGCCGAATTGTTGGGTGTCTCGGCTTGCTCCATAACTTAGGAAAATACGATCAGATTATGCGCTGAATAAGGAGCCCAATTTCATGGCAACCCCCATCTCGCCTTTGATTTTCACCTTTCCTCCCATAACCGCGGCCATAGGATTGAGCTTACCAGTTGCCAGTGCTACCAAATCCGTTTCTGATACACTGATATGGCAATCAGCTGGCTTGTTTTCAAAAGTGAGCTTATTGGTTTCGCCTGTACCGTCGAGGTACAACTGCTTACTGCCCATGTCGAAGCAAAGAGTTTTCCCAATTGGTGCATTGGCAGCGGCCTTCTCGGCAAGCTTGGGCATCAGTTCTTCAATAGTCATAGTCAGCTGACGAATATAAGGCTTTCAGACAAAGATAATAATATTTTATGATCTATGTAGCTCCCAACGAATCAACTTTTGTATCAAAGCATGGGGCAACAGTGCAGCCAATGATCGTGTCCATCTCAACTTGCTACTGGCATAACAAATACGATCGCCTCGCATGATAGCAGCATAAGCCAAACGCGCAACCTCATCCACGGAAGTGGCCAACAACCCATTGAAGGTGCGCACCCCATCCATTTTAGCAGTTTGTTGAAATCCCGTACCCGGCGTGGCAGGTGGAATTATTGTTGACACAGTAACACCAGTGCCCTTGAACTCTTCATGCAACGAGCGAGAGAAATGGCTTACAAATGACTTGGTGGCTGCATAAGTAGCCATGTATGGTACTGGCTGCAAAATGGTGTTGGAAGCGATGTTGCTAATTCTTCCACCACCCTTTTGTAACATATGGTCAGCAAACAAACGGGTGAGTTTATAAGTTGCAAATACATTTAAACGAATCATCCGCAATTCCGCATTCAAATCCGTCTCTTGCAACTTACCGTAAGTGCCAAAGCCTGCTCCGTTGACCAACACATCTACTCCACCCAATCTCAAGGCCCACGAGTAAACTTGATCGCAACTTTCTAATTCGGTCAAGTCAGCACATAGGGTTTCTATTCGAACAGTTGGAATCTTTTTACTTAACAATCCAGCTGCATCTCTCAGTTGCGATTCGTTTTCAGAAACCCAAAGGAGCGTGTAACCCGCCTTGGCAAAATGCTCAGACAAGGCAAAACCTATGCCTGAAGAGCCTCCGGTGATTAATGCCTGTTTCAAAATCCTGTGAGCTTTCGCAACAATGAAACGAGCCAAGGTTTATAAGGCGGATAAATAGGTGCGAAAGTGCCCCACCACCTTCGAACCACGCCCCGCTCATTAGAGAAAGAAATGAATCCAGCCAAGCCGTTTGACCTTCCAATACCGGAATGATTGATACCACCAAAAGGAAGAGCCGGGTTAACGGATGTAACCATCAATTCATTAATGCCAACGCCGCCTGAAGTGGTGTTGAGCAACACCTGCTTAGTGGCTTTGCTGTCGTTGGAAAGTATATACAAAGCCAACGGCCTTTCCATCGAATTGACTGTATGGATGGCATCGTCCATCCTCTTGTAAGTACAAACCGGAAGTATCGGTCCGAATATCTCCTGTTGCATCAGTGCCATGGTTGGCTTCATATTGCTCAACAAAGTAGGCTCAATGAACAGATCATCTTCATCCATGGCCCCACCATAAAGCAATTGTGCGCCCGACTCCAAATCCTGCTCCAATAAGTTCTTCAATCGCAACAAATTTTTACGATTGATGATCCGCGAATAATCATTTGAAACTGCAATGCCATTACCACTTGGATTGTAGAATGCTTCAATAGCTTTTGCAAACTCTTCTGCAAACCTTTTTTCGCTACCCTCTGGCAAAAGCAGATAATCAGGAGCTATGCATGTTTGTCCGCAATTCATGGTTTTTGCCCATGCAATTTTTTTGGCCGCTAAGCGGATGTCATAAGACTCGTGAATTATCACAGGTGATTTTCCTCCAAGCTCCAGGGTAACCGAAGTCAGATTGTGGGAAGCAGCCTGCATCACTAATTTTCCTACGCTCGGACTGCCTGTGAAAAATATGTGATGGAAGGGAAGGTTCAACACTTCTTGTGCCACATCGGCCTCGCCAAAGACAAAAGCAACTTCGCTCTCATCAAAAAGCTCCTTGAACATCGATTCAAGGAAGGCAGAGGTGGCCGGTACGTATTCGGATGGCTTTACCATAACGGCATTGCCCGCTACCATGGCATGTAAAAAGGGAACCAACACCAATTGGAACGGATAGTTCCATGGAGCTATCACCAACACAGCGCCTTTCGATTCGTAGCGCACATGCGAGGAGAGTCCAGACATGGCCAATGGTGTCTCTACCTTGCGATCCGACATCCATTTACGAAGGTTGTCTTCGATGTGTTTGATGACCAACAAAACAGGAGCCAATTCATTGGCTTCCGTCTCTGCGTGAGACTTTCTCAGATCCGCATGCAGCGCTTTGCAGAGCATTTCAATGTTTTCCTTGCGCAGCAAAAAGGATTTCACAGCTCGCACCTTACGCAATCTCTCGTTTGCAGTAGTAGCGCGCAAACGCATTAGATTGGCATGTGCCGACTGCAATTGAAAAATCCGCAATATCTCTTGCGAAGGGGTACGCTGAATCATTGTTGTTGTCATTCCCAGATTATGCTTTGTCCACTTTGTTGCCACTCGGAAAACCTTGCACCATATCGATCATTGATGGCCACGCGACGGGTTTTCAAGGTTGGCGTTAACATGAGGTTCGCCTCCGACCAAATATCTTTACAAATAACCAAGTTGGATATTTTCTCATGACTCGAAAGTCTACGGTTCACTTCCTTCAAATGGCTTTCCAATGTTCCCTGCAAGCCAGTTGCATCCAAATCGTGATTGGCAAGATTCACCAATGCGATGGGCTGAGGTAGTCCCAAACCGGAAACGCACACTTGAGCTATAATCGGGTTTTTGGATAACTCCTCCTCGATCGGATCAGGAGCTACAAACACACCCTTCGAAGTTTTGAAAACATCCTTGATTCTTCCCAACACAAACAAGTTACCTTGATCATCCATTCTACCGCGGTCGCCGCTGTAAATCCACCCGTCTCGCATCATGTCGTTGGTGGCTACTGCATCTTTGTAGTAACCAGACATCAAATGAGGGCTCCTGAAAATGATTTCTCCACTGCCTTCATCCACGCGCACATCCGAACCCGGTAAGGCACAGCCTACATCGCCCGTACTCCATCCCCCGAAAGGGGTAAGCGAAACAGGGCCGCACGCCTCTGTCATGCCATAAACCTCCCGAAGTTGAATCCCCAAGCGACGGAACCATTCCTTAACAGGCTGAGGAGTTATGGCCGCGCCAGTAAGTGTGATGCTAGCACTTGAAAGACCCAATGCATGCCGAATACGTTTGCGTATGAGGGAACCAACGATCGGTAGGGATAGTAGAAAGTTCAATTTCTTTTCACCGGCCTTTTCCAAAACGCCCGATTGGAATTTCATCCAGATGCGTGGCACAGCAAAAAAGAAAGTAGGTTGTACGGAAACGATGTTTTGTATGAAGGTGTCGATGTTTTCAGCAAATGAGATGGAGCCGCCCATTACCATACCATTCATTTCGATAGCGATGCGTTCGGCGACATGATTGAGCGGCAAGAATGAAAAAAACCGGTACTGACCGAGCCTTGCCATGCCCATGGTTCCGTATCGCATTTCAAGATCGAATATGGTTGCCGGACAACGGTATGTATGCATAACCCCTTTGGGCTTGCCAGTGGTTCCTGAAGTATAAAGTATTGTCCAAAGCTCGTCGAGCGCAGGAGTATGAGGCTTGAAAGCAGATGCAGAGGAACAATTCAGCTCGTCCCAAGAAATTCCGGAATCGATAACCGCACATCCAGCATATTGAGGGAAATGGTATAGCTGAACTCCGTGAGGTAGTGCAGCATTATCCCACTTCTCCAATTTGCCAGCAAACAATGCTTTCACATCGGCGTGTGCCAAGATATCACGAATTTGATCTGGAGGCAGGGTTGGATAGAGCGGCACCGAAACCATACCGGCCATCATGATGGCGATGTCTGCCAAAATCCAATGACAGCAGTTGCGCGATAAGATGGCTACATGATCGCCTTTTTTCAAACCACGCTCATGCATTGAGGCTGCTACGGAAGCCGCTTCTTCAAAGGCTTCGCGGTAAGAATACACTTTCCAAGTATCACCGTATGGCTGCCTTAGGAAAGGAGCATCGGGCGTTTGCTTTACCCACTCGTAAAAATTTTCAATCGGCGCTTTCAAGCTGTTTATAGATAAGATCGTAGAAGATCAGATAAACCGGTTTGTCTGAAATCAAGATGCTGTGCCCCATCAACAGCCAGTGTTACTCCACTGATGTAGGATGCCTCATCCGATGCGATGAAGCAAACAGCGGCAGCAACTTCATCAGGCGTACCCAATCGTTTCATGGGAACAGCCTCGGCAGCTTGATTCATTTTCTCGCGAATTTCTTCGCCATATGTTTTCAATCCATCCGAATCGATGATGCCTGGAGCAATGCAGTTGATTCGAATGTTGAAGCCACTCCATTCCAATGCAAGCGTCTTGGTCATGTTTTCGACTCCCGCTCTAGCGGCACCAGTATGAACCATACCAGGAGCACCCCTGCTCACACTAGCGGTGATATTTACAATGGAACCTGATTGCTGTGGAATGAAGAATGCATTGGCTGCATCCCTCGACATGAAAAATGTTCCATTGAGATTGTTGTTGATGACAGCGTTCCAACCTTTGTCGTTGAGATACTCGGCCAACACCGGGAATTGTCCACCCGCGTTATTCACCAAAACATCCAAGCGACCTGCTTTGGCCTTTACAAACTCCATCAATGAATTTATTTGCTCGCTCTCGCGGATGTCGCATGTGTAAGCGTAACAACTTCCAAAGGCAGAAAGTTCATTGGCAGCAGCCTCCAACAATTCCTGTTTACGACTTGTGATGCATACGGTTGCACCTTCTTGCAGCAAGCGCTTGGCAATGGCAAAGCCGATGCCGCTTCTGCCGCCTGATACCAGCGCGACTTTGTTTTTGAATCGAGCTGTCATTTTCCTTTTTCTGTTCTGCTCAATTCGAATTCGGCGCGCACGTCCGAGCGTATGGTGATTTTCTGGAAAGGAAGCGACGACTCGCCGCCATAACCGTCTGAAGAGGATTCCATCGCTACATTCACACTGCGTTTGTCCATTAAAAAAACAGGCGCTCCTGCATCCATATCTTCAATCAACAATGCACCCGAAACCTTTTCACCGATCGCCTCGGCCATGTAGCTCGCTTTGTCGCGTGCAGCTTTGGTGGCCTTGATACGCAAATCCTTTTTGAATTCCTCCATGCGTGTATGCCACCTGCGACCGATATACATGTTCACAACGGCCTTGTCGTTAAGATTCGCGGCAATGGCATCTATTTGTTTGGAGTTGCTGAGACGCAATACGAATGTCACATTTTCCATGAAGCCAGGATCGTCTTTGCGTTTTTTACGCATCAAATCATGGTATGCTCCGCCCGACAACCCGTCTAGCCTAATGCTATCCTTTGGAATACCGGCATCGGCGCAAGCCTTTAAAAACTCCTTGCGAATGGGTTCCATCATCACTTTCTCTTTGCGGTTGTTGATGTATTCTGCGAGAACGAAGTAAACATCCACCTGGTCGGGCTCCACATCCAATTCTGCACTCCCAGTTACCACTACCTTCTTGGGACCCATGGTAGTCTGCGTAACGGTGTTAACCATGATTTCACGCTCTATATCAGGTTGCTTGTTTTGACCTGATACCACCAGCGGTGATGCCAGGACGGCCAAAGAGAAGATGAATTTTTTCATAGATGATTTGGAAGGTTAGTCACTCAAATATAGCTAAAGTTACGGGGAAAAAATCAATTGTACCTTCCCGATTCGTAGCCCTCATCAACCAACAGGCCTCCTCCAGTGGCCGCAGTCACCGCCAGCATATCGCAATACTCGTTTTCGGCGTGGTTATTGTGCCCTTTGATCCATCTGAAACGCACTTGGTGACGAGCATAGATGGCGAGGAAGCGAATCCATAAATCGGCATTCTTCTTCCCTTGGAAATTCTTCTTGGCCCAACCAAAAACCCATCCTTTCTCAACGGCATCCACCACATATTTGCTATCAGAAACCACAGTTACCACCTCATCCATCCGCTTCAGCGTCTCCAATCCAACAATCACACTCAACAACTCCATGCGGTTGTTGGTGGTTTTGCGATACCCTTGTGAAATCTCCTTGCGGTGTGGACCCGATATCATCACCACTCCGTAACCCCCAGGACCGGGATTGCCGCGCGACGAGCCGTCGGTGTAAATGGTTACCATTTATGGCGAGTATTAAAAATATTATAGCCCGGCGTGGGTACGGAAAATCTTGACGGCAATGGCTAGCAGAATGAATCCGAAAACTTTGCGCACAACTCCGATACCTACTGGCCCCAGCAAACGCTCCAAGAATCCGAGATTGCGTAAGCAGAGGTAAACAACTGATAGATTCAGCAAGATCCCGATGATAATGGTTACAGAATCATATTCGGCTCGTAAGGAAAGCAGAGTGGTCATTGTGCCTGTTCCGGCAATCAGAGGAAACGCCACGGGCACTATCGATGCGGTGGCAGGCATATCGTCTTTGTGGATGCGTATGCCCAATATCATTTCGAGTGCGATGAAGAAGAGTACCAACGAACCGGCGATGGCGAATGAAGAGAGATCCAATCCCAGGAATTTGAGTAGGCTCTCTCCAATGAAAAGGAACATGATCATGATGCCAAGCGACACCAAGGTGGCTTTTTCGCAATGGATGCTGCCCGCTTGCTTTCGGATTTGTATCAACACCGGGATGGATCCTATGATGTCGATCACAGCGAAAAGAATCATAGACACCGTGATTATTTCCTTCATGTTTAAATTCATGGTGTCAGGGTTTAAAAACAGAATTGTTGTGAAAGCCTATTTCAGTTGAAAGCTCTCGAGGAATTTGGTGGTGTAGTTGCCCTTGCGGAAATCCTCGTTCTGCATCAACTGCTGATGGAAAGGTATGGTTGTTTTCACTCCTTCGATCACATATTCGCTGAGTGCACGCTCCATGGTTTGGATGGCCTCTTCGCGCGTTTGTGCGATGGTGATCAGCTTACTGATCATGGAATCGTAGTTGGAAGGAATGGTGTAACCGGCATACACATGGGAGTCCACACGCACGCCGTGACCACCGGGAACGTGAAGGTTGGTAATACGACCTGGTGATGGACGGAAATTATTGTAAGGATCCTCGGCGTTGATACGGCATTCGATGGCATGCATATCCGGGTAGTAATTGATCCCCGAAATTTCGATGCCTGCTGCTATCTTGATTTGTTCCTTGATAAGGTCATAGTTGATCACCTCTTCGGTTACGGGATGCTCCACCTGTATACGAGTGTTCATCTCCATGAAATAAAAATTGCGGTGCTTGTCGACCAGGAACTCAACGGTACCAACACCTTCATATCTTACTGCCAATGCGGCTTTTACCGCTGCGTCGCCCATCTTCTCACGAAGCTCAGGTATCATGAATGGCGATGGAGTTTCCTCCAATAATTTCTGGTGACGCCTCTGGATGGAGCAATCGCGTTCTGATAAGTGACACGCTTTGCCGTATTGATCTCCGGCGATCTGAATTTCGATATGTCTTGGCTCCTCGATGTATTTCTCGAGATACATACCATCATTACCAAATGCGGCACCAGCTTCTTGACGTGCAGAAGACCATGCAGCTTCAAACTCATCTGGATTCCAAACGATACGCATACCACGACCTCCTCCTCCGGCGGTCGCTTTCAAAATAACAGGATATCCGATCTTCTTGGCGATCTCCTTTCCCTCATCAACACTTTCCAACAAACCGTCGGAACCGGGAATGGTTGGAACACCTGCACGCTTCATGGTGTCTTTCGCATTGGATTTGTCGCCCATGGAATCAATCATCTCCGGCGAAGCACCAATGAACTTGATGTTATGCTTGGCGCAGATGTCGGAGAACTTGGCGTTCTCGGAGAGGAATCCATATCCTGGATGAATGGCGTCGGCGTTGGTGATCTCAGCTGCCGCAATCAGGTTGGGCATGTTGAGGTAGGAGTCGCGACTGGGCGGAGGTCCGATACACACGGCCTCGTCGGCGAAACGCACGTGAAGGCTTTCACGGTCGGCGGTGGAGTACACGGCAACCGTACGGATGCCCATCTCCTTGCAGGTACGTATGATGCGTAATGCGATTTCGCCCCTGTTGGCGATCAGGATTTTCTTGAACATGCGGTATGGTCGGTTGAATTATCAGGAAGGATCAACCAGGAAGAGTGGTTGGTCGTATTCGATTGGTGTGGCGTTATCAACCAGCACCTTTACGATGCGGCCCTTTACATCGCTTTCGATTTCGTTAAAGAGCTTCATCGCTTCAATGATACAGATAACCTGGCCTGGCTTCACCTCATCTCCTACATTCGCAAAGTTCGGTTTATCGGGAGAGGGCTGTCGGTAAAAGGTTCCGATCATAGGCGACTTAACCACATGGTATTTCGACTCGTCGGTAGCTTTTGCGGCGGGTGCTGGTGCATCAGGGGCGGCAACAGGGGCCGCTACCGGAGCGGCAACAGAGGGTGCCATGTGTACAACAGCTGGAGCAGCGGCCGTTACGACCTGCATTTCGCGAGGTGCATTCTTGATGGTAATCTTGAAGTCTTTTTGCTCGAGGCTGACTTCGCTTACTCCCGATTTGGAAACAAAACGAATCAATTCTTCAATTTCCTTCTTGTTCATGATACAGGTTGTTGTGTTAGGATGCGTTAAAAATTATTTTGTGTCGTAAGCCCAGCGCAGATAAACGGAGCCCCAAGTAAAACCGCCACCAAAGGCGGCCAAGATCACCACATCGCCCTTATGCAAACGCTTCTCCCATTCCCAAAGGCAGATTGGAATGGTACCATTGGTGGTGTTTCCATAACGCTCGATGTTCAGCATCACTTTTTCATTACCGAGACCCATGCGGTTTGCAGTGGCATCGATAATACGTTTGTTGGCTTGGTGCGGAACAAGCCAGGCAATGTCTTCCGCCTTAAGGTGGTTGCGCTCCATGATTTCGGCCGACACATCCGCCATCTTGGTAACAGCGAATTTGAATACGGCCTGACCTTCTTGGTAAACGTAATGTTGCTTGGCATCAACAGTGGCATGAGATGCAGGCAGCACACTGCCACCGGCTTTCTGATGCAGATACACACGACCGGAACCATCGCTTCGCAGAATGGAATCCATGATGCCGTTGCCACTGCTTTCCGGCTCGAGCAATACGGCTCCGCCGCCATCACCGAAAATGACACAAGTGGCGCGATCGGTATAGTCGATGATGGATGACATCTTATCGACACCCACTACAATCACTTTTTTGTATTGTCCGCTCTCGATGAACTTGGAGCCGGTAACCAAAGAATAAATGAAACCAGAACAGGCTGCATTGATATCGTAACCAAAAGCATTCACCATTCCCACCTTGTCGCAAATGATATTGGCGGTGGCAGGGAACTGCATGTCGGGCGTGGTGGTGGCACAAATCACCAATTCAATTTCCTCCGGGCCGATACCGCGTTTTTGAAGCAATCCTTTTACAGCTTCCGTGGCAATGTCAGAAGAGCCTTTGCCCTCACCTTTCAGGATATGACGCTCTTTGATGCCGGTGCGAGAGGTAATCCACTCGTCGGTGGTTTCTACCAACTTTTCAATTTCGGCATTGGTTAGCACGTAGTCGGGAACCCATGCGTTTACTGCTGTAATGGCGGCCCTGATCTTCTCCATCCTGGTTATTTCGAAAGTTGCTCGCCCAAAGAAATCTCAGAGAGCGCACGGGATATTTTGTCGGGCATGCCGGCCTGAGCCACATCGCATGCATGCAGAATCATGTTCTTTATTGCCTTGGCGTTGGAAATGCCATGGGCGATGATGACGGTGGAATTCACTCCCAAAACCGGAGTGCCACCATAGTTCTCGAAATCAAACCTGTCGAAATAGGTATCGTGCAAACCACGCTTGCGAATCAATGAATAAAATGATTCGGCCAGCTTCAGCATCACATTACCCGTGAATCCATCACAAACGATTACATCTGCTTTGTTGTTGAACAGGTCACGACCTTCCAAGTTTCCAATGAAGTTGATGTGGGGTGTGGTTTTCAATAAAGTGTTTGCCTCCTTGGTGAGCATATTGCCCTTCTCATCTTCCTCACCGATGCTCATGAGTCCGACGCGAGGATTGGCAATGCGATAAACGTCTTCAGCGAATATCGAACCGAGGACGGCGAACTGCTGCAACATCTCGGGTTTGCAATCGGCGTTGATACCGACATCCAAAAGAATGCCAACGCCACCATCCTCCTTAGGAACGATGGAAGAAATGGCTGGACGGAGTATGCCGTTCACGGGTTTGATGGCGAACATAGAGCCAACCATCATGGCACCTGTGTTTCCGGCGCTGGCGAAAGCGTCAATCTTTTTTTCCTTGAGTAGGTGAAAACCCACTGCAATGCTGGAGTGAGGCTTTTGTTGAAACGCCTTGGTGGGATTCTCGGCCATGCCGATCACCTCATCCGTGTTTACGAATTCAAATGCAGACGTATCACCACCATGCTGGGCCATGATGGAGCGGATTTCCGCTTCATGACCAATGAGCACCAATGTGTGCGCGTTATCCAATTCCCTTCGGGCATGTAAAGCACCGAGGGTGGTTTCGAGGGGTGCGAAGTCGCCCCCCATCATGTCAATGCCGATTTTCATCGAAGGCGACAGGATGTGTTAGGAGAGAAAAGCCCGTTATGCGGCGGGTTGCTCCATTACCACCTTGCCCTTGTAGTACATCTTGCCCTCATGCCAGTAGGCACGGTGCATAAGATGTGATTCGCCTGTGGTTGGACAAATAGCAACGGTAGGAGCCGTAGCCTTGTAGTGAGTTCTCCTTTTGGCGCTTCTCGATTTCGAATGTTTGTGCTTTGGATTTGGCATTTTGTATGGTTGTTATTCGTTTATATTCAGTTTTAGTATTCAATCATTATCAGGTTTCCCTGAACTTCTTCAATGCTTCCCACCTGGGATCGGAAGATTCTTCCGGTGCTTGCGACTCTTCGTTGAGTTTTCGGATGACTTCGGGATCACATCCTGAAACTCCGTTTTCATCTTCGGGATGTACCGCTCGCATGGGGACTTGCAGACTGATGTAATCGTAAATGTGTTGCGACACATCGAGTACCAACTCACCATGCGGGATTACAATCACATCGTCTGATTCCTCTCGGGCATGGTCGCCGAAGCGAACCACCAAGGTTTGTCTGAAATCAACTGGCATGTCGAAATCATCAAGACAACGATCGCAGTTCATGGTGATGTGCCCGCGAATGTGGAACACCAACGTGAGCACTGTGGCCGACTTGATGAAGTCGAGCTCCACACGAACTTTTGCGTGGTGAACCACCGAGTGGTCGAAGAGTTCAAAGAACGAATCATCGATTTCGTATTCAAATCGATGGCTCCCTTCAGCTAATCCAGCGAATGGAATCGAGTATTTATTGAGGCGATCCGTCATCCGTAGGTTTTCCAAACGAAGCGGGCAAAGTTACGCATTTGAAGCGGATTATTAAAACGAATTTTATCGCTTCTCTCAAAATCAATTCAAACCAATTGAAATACAGTTGCTTATGATTGACAGAAAAATGCGCTCAGCGCACCATCAATTTTTTAATATAACTACCTGATAACGTGTTTATTTGAATCGAATAAAGGCCTGCAGACAATTGCGTGGTATCAAAAAAGTAACGATTTTCTCCGGCTCGCGTCAATCCCTTGAAAACGTGTATGATATCCCTTCCAGCAACATCCTTTAAATTGATTGTTAACTCATTCCCGCCCTTTGAATCCGATAACTCCAGACATGTTATTCCCTTGGAAGGGTTTGGAAACAAGGCTATTACATTTAATGGTGAGGATTCCAAGCCCGTGCCCGTTGGATTTCCTAAAACATTAAACGGCCAAAAACCTACAGGAGCCGGCATGGGACGGACCTGGTTTTTACCAGATACGGCATTGGCTTCGATATAATACATCACCAACGTGCCTGGAGGCATGGGCGGTATGGAGCCAGTCCAATAATCGGGATTGGTAGCACTTTGAAGCATATTCACTGGAATATACGGCTGCAGCGTATCTGTGCGCCACCATAAAAGGGCATTGCTAATGCCCGACCTATGACGGATGAGTGCCTCAACTGCATAAGAATTCAATGTGTCGTAAGTATCGGTAAGGGGTTGATGACTTATAAGCAATGGATCGGGCGTAGCCATCTCCTTGGTGATGCAATGCAGTGCACCCAATGAGCCTATGCTGGAAAGCGAGTTGATGCCTACAACCTTATAGCCAGGTAACGCATCACGATAAATTCGCAAAGCAGTGGTGTCTGTTGGTACGTTATAAGTGGGTACAATAATGGTTTTATTGACAAACGAAGAGTTCGTATAGGTAAAATACCTTCCACCGCTATTCGGATATTGACCGTTATCGGCAGGCATCGGTATGCGTACTACTTTGTAGGGGGTGCCATAAACCGAATTGAAATTATTGAGCACATACAGCAGATTGGCTTCGATTTGCGGACCGTCGGCGACACCTACCGGATACTGTCCCATGAGAATGGTCTCTTCATCGAGCAGCTTCATGTGCATGTCGATATGGTGTATCTGGTCGTAGGGCAACTCATTCATCTTAATGTATCGATTGATGCCCATGAAACGGTTCATGATGGTATCGATTTGCGCCACTGTCTTGTTCGGGTTCTCGTCGATGATGAGGTTGGAAGAAAAGCCGGTTCCAAATCCATCGGTCATAAAATTACCTCCCGTATGAATCAGATCCCAAGGGGCGGTGGTGGTTTGGTAAACGGGTACTCCAACCGCGGCTGAAAGTTGAACGGGCGAAGCATCGTCGGCAGGTCGTGGTCGGTTGTAAATCCAATCGATGCTGATTAGGGAATCCACATCGTTGGTATAGGCACTCCATAAGCTATAATCGCGACACCATACCGAATTGAAAGGTATTTGAAGACAGGTAACATTAACCGTATCCACTCCTCCGGAAGCGAGGTAATTGATGGTGCTGGATGGATTGCTGGTAAGTATATAAACACGGGTTTCTTCCTTGGCATTTCGAACGATTTCCCGCAGCATGCTGTTGTAGGAGGTCCATGATATGGTAAGTCCTTGCAGCTCCTCCCACTCGGCGATGGTCCGTACAGGTGATGTAGGAGGAGTAATGATCATATTAGCATTGGTGCCGCCAGTTGCTCTGGACTGTAAATATGCCGGCATGGCATCGCGTTCACCGGGGGCGAAAGTGTGGGGCAGGTGTTGCGCTTGTATGTTAAAGCTGAGAAACCATAAACAAGAGAAAGCGAAGGCTTTTTTCATCATCGAACAATTAATTCAGAGGCTAAAATACAAATTAGGTGAGCACACTTCGGTCAAGATTGTATTTCTTTGAACTTTGAAAAGCGCCCCATCACTCAGTGAAACTCAGCATCATCGTTGTCAACTACAATTCATGGCCGGATGTGCTGTCGCAAGCCACTTCTTTTCAATCTCCCCAACTGCAAGACGATATGGAATTGGTGGTGGTCGACAATGCCTCAACTGCTGCCGCCCCTGCCAAGAGACCCAATGATGCAAACATTAAATGGCTGGATCTAGTGGAAAATGGCGGATTTGCAGCAGGCGTAAATGCAGGGGCAAGAGTTGCTAATGGCAAATGGTTGTTATTGCTGAATCCAGATGTTACCCTCGAAGAGGAAACGCTTTCGCAACTGATGCAACTGATAGCCCGCTACGATTCACAAAAAGAGGTTGCAGTTATCGGCTCCAAGCTCACCAACCCGGATGGTAGCACACAAGCATCCGCAGGACCATTCCCCTCATTCGGGAGGATTTTCAAAGAGATCTTCATGTCGGCCCAAAAAAGGCGGTATTCCAACCTGAACCCTGAAAGACGCCAACAAGTGGATTGGGTAACGGGCGCATTCATGTTAATCCGAAAAGATGTCTTTGATGAGTTAGGGGGATTTTGTGATGACTATTTTCTGTACTTCGAAGAAACCGATTTCTGCTATCAAGTGCGAGCCGCTGGGCACACTGTTATTTTCGACCCAACCATTTCGGTTTGCCATCGCCATCCCCTACAAAACCGCTCTACACCACCCATAATACGCATATATACCCGGCACAGCCGAATGTTGTTTTTTGAACGCAACAGGCCTCGCTGGGAATCATTTTCCATGATGGCGTTGGTTTATTGCGAAGCCCTACTCCGCTCGATCCTTGCATTGATTCGAGGAGACAAGGGGTACCGATATGCTTGGTTATGTATAACCGACATGTGCAAGATGTTTGCTGCGAAAAATCCACCCTTGGGGATTTCGGTTCGGCTGATGGCTGAGAAGTCTTTAAAGATAACAGCGCCATAAGAGGGCCATTAAGGACTATATTTGCAGCTGCTGATGAAAGTCGCACTAATACAAGACTGGTTTGTTGTAAACGGCGGTGCCGAAAAGGTGTTCCGTGAATTCGTGAACCTATACCCCGAAGCAGATGTTTTTGGCTTGGTTGATTTCCTGAATGACAAAGACCGGGGCGAAATACTCAACGGTAAAAAAGTAAAGACAACTTGGATTCAAAAGGTCCCCAACGCCCGTAACTCTTTCCGCAATTATCTGGTGTTTTTTCCGCATGCCGTCCGAAGCCTCGATTTGTCGGGTTATGACCTGATTATTTCCTCCTCCTATGCGGTGGCGAAAGGAGTTCGAAAAAGTAAAGGTCAACTTCACATTTGCTACTGTCACTCGCCAGTTAGGTATGCCTGGGACTTGCGTCAGGATTATTTATCCAGGCTCAGCGGACTGACGCGTGCGATAGCAGGGTTGATGCTGGACCACATCGCGAAATGGGATTTGAAAACCATAGGTGAAGTAGATCACTTTATCGCCAACTCTAAAAATGTGGCTGAGCGCATCAAACGCATTTACAACCGCGACTCCACGGTGATCTATCCTCCTGTAGACATCATAGGATTCAGTCCTTACCACGAAAAAGAAGACTACTATTTCACCAGCTTGCGTGTGGTGCCTTACAAGCGACTCGATTTGATTGTAGAAGCATTCAGGCTCATGCCCGATAAAAAACTGGTGGTCTCCGGCGATGGTCCCGCTCTGGCGAAAATCCGCGCAAGCGCTCCGCCCAACGTTGAATTTCTCGGATTCATCAGTAAAAATGATTTGGTGTCTAGAGTGCAAAAGGCAAAGGCGTATGTACTTGCGGCCGAAGAGGATTTCGGCATCACCAGCTTGGAAGCGCAATCCTGTTTAACACCTGTAATCGCATTAAAACGCGGCGGCTACCTTGAAACCGTAGTGGAAAACAAAACCGGTGTATTCTTCAATGAGCAAACAGCGGATTCCATGCGAGAAGCTATAATGAAATTCGAAGAAATCGATAAACCGTTCGAAGAAATCGATTTCACCAAAAACGTGGAAAGCTTCTCGACCGAGCGTTTCAGAAACAGCATCTCAACCTTTATCCGGCAACACGCACATGCGTAATTTCAAAATAGATACCTGGGCTCTTTACCTGCTCTCGTGCTTTCCTCTAATTGGAATGAAAGCAACCGTATGGGCCATCGGTCTGTTTGTGTTAGTGGCATTGATAACGGGCAATTACAAGAGTTTTTTAAAAAACGAAAAGTCGATTGCACTATTAACAAGCGGACTGTTTTTCTTGATCTTGTTACGCTGCCTGTTTCCAAATCAAAACCCGGAATCGCTGAGCTATATCGAAGTTTCGGTGAGTCTTCTTTTGATTCCGATGGCTTTCAAATTGAAGTCGGGAGCATATAATGAACGTGAAACTAATTTTGCAGGATGGCTTTTCATTTCCTCCACCTTAATCGCCTTTGCTTATGGCATGGGCTACTCGCTTTACCAAGTCTCTCAAATGCAAATCGAAAGCCAAGACTTGCTTTCATTCCACATCCGCACCTTTTTTGAAAATGCCGTTCGATATCATCCAACTTATGCATCGGTAGTGTTGGGAGCTGTCATGCTGAAGCTTCTTCAAAAACTGCTTCAACGCAAAAACAATCCGTGGTTGATTGGCCCATTGATGATCTTTACCGGCATCATATTGGCTTTGCTGGCCTCACGAACGCCTATCGCCGCCACATTAGCCTGTATGGTAATATTGGTCGCTCTGCAAACGAAAAGCGTTGTAAAATCAGGCATCATGGTTGCTGTTATTGCCGCCAGCGCAGTTTTGTTTTTCCAAACCGTACCATCTTTTTCAGCAAGGTTCAAAGAGGTTTCCGTTGAGAACACCAAACTTCCAGATAAAAAGTCGGAAGATTCCTTCAACCTGCGCACAGGCATATTCCACTGTGGCTTGGGAATCATCAAAGAACATTGGCTGTGGGGTGTTGGTCCTGGACAAGTGAAATCCCTTCTCAACGATTGTTACAACGAGATTGCACCAGAAGTTTATAAGAACAAGAACTTCAATACCCATAACCAGTTTATGGATTACTGGGGTGGCCTGGGCATTTGGGGACCAGCGATGTTGATTCTTTTATTCGGTTTCAGTGTTCATACGCTTTGGAAGCGCAGAGATTGGACCGGGGTTTGCATCCTATTGCTTTTCCTTGGGGCGATGCAAACCGAAAACCTGCTTACCCGTCAAAACGGTATCGTAGCCTTTTGCTACTTGATTGCATTGCATATTTTTGTGATTGAAAAATCAGAAGTCGACCCTATTAAAAGTTAAGTGACTGATAACTTCGCTTTCGGAAGAAATTAAAAAAACCTGACACGCTACTCCAAATATATCCGAAGGATCCACATGATTGTGGAGCTATTGTTGCTAAATGGGGCATTCGTTTCCATGTTCTACTACAAGCACGGGGCATTCCAAAATCCATTCCCTTCACTTTTGCTTTATGTGAATTTTGCTTGGGTGGTTTCGGTTGCCTTAACGCGTGCTTATGACATAAAAAGGTCAAGCGGCTTATTCTCCATTATCCGAGGAACCGCTTCAGCGTTGATTCTACACATGCTATTCGTTTTCGGTTTTTATGTTTTCCAACAAGAGTTCCGATACTCCCGCGAGTTGTTGCTGTGGTTTTACAGCACCGGTTTTGCGAGCATCATGCTTTACCGCATAGTGTTCCATTTATCCATAAGGCATTTCAGGAAAAAGGGATTCAACTACCGCAATATTGTTTTGGTAATGCATGAAGGCGAGGAAGATCAGCTTTCATCCTTCATCGGCAACAGGCCAGAGTACGGATATCATGTAAAAAATATAATCCGCATCCGCGAATCAGAACGTGAACGCACCAATGAGATTATCCGAACCCACTGTGAGGGAAATGAAATACATGAGATCTTTTTCCCGATATCGATGGTGAACTACAGACTGCTGGCTGATTTGATTCATTTCGCCGAAGAAAATCTGATGCGGGTAAGGTTGGTAGCTGATTTCCGATGGGTGAATTTCACCGATTTGGAAATTGAGCGTATCGGCGACCTTCCCGTCATCAAGCTACATACCACTCCGCTGGATAACTGGAACAACCAACTCATCAAACGTATATTCGATATCATCTTTTCCATGCTGGTCATCGTTTGCCTGCTCAGTTGGTTGATGCCATTGTTGGCCTTGGCGGTGATGATCGACTCGCGAGGACCGGTGTTTTTCAGACAAAAAAGAACAGGCCGCGACAACCGTTCTTTCTGGTGTTATAAACTGCGCACCATGCAGGTGAATACCGAAAGTGATACGAAGCAAGCCACTCGCAATGACTCCCGGATCACTCGCGTGGGCGGTTTTCTGAGGAAAACCAGCCTCGACGAACTGCCACAGTTCTTCAATGTACTGTTGGGCGATATGTCGGTGGTTGGGCCAAGGCCGCACATGCTGAAACACACTACCGAATTCAGTGCCGAAGTGGACCGTTTCATGGAGCGTCACAAAATAAAGCCTGGCATTACCGGCTTGGCACAGTCGAAAGGCTATCGCGGCGAAACCGATGATTTTGAAAAACTCAAGAACCGCGTAAAGCTGGATCTGTTCTATGTGAACAACTGGTCATTCCTATTCGATTTGAAAATCATCTTGGATACGTTGAAGATGATGTTCAAAGGATAGTATCCACCTTTTGCCTTATTTGATATCTTCGCACTTAGTTCCGAAACACATTCATGTCCGCTTTCAAGGATCCATCCAAATTTATCCGTTTAGTCACTGTATTGGGCATCAAAAACCTGAAGCTTAAATACAAGAATTCATTTTTCGGATTCCTTTGGGGCATGTTCAATCCGGTAATTTATCTGGTTATCTTTTCATTTGTTTTCGGAAACATGTTCTCCGAAATCGACCGCTATCCATTATATGTGTTGAGCGGATTGTTACTGTGGACGCTTTTCACCACCACCAGTGTTCAAATCATCGAGTCGATCACTCGAAATACGGGTGTCATAAAAAGCGTCAGCATTCCCAACATCGCATTACCTCTTGGAGGGCTTTATTCGTCGACTGTCAGCTTTCTGCTGATGCTGATACCGTTCTCCGTCATGATGGCGATTTTTGGTATACGAATTGGTTGGGAAGCGTTGCTCTTTATACCACTGCTACTGCTGTTTTCCATCTTTACCTTTGGACTATCCCTCATCCTAACCGCTTTCAATGTTTATTTCCGCGATGTGCAGATTGCATGGTCATCGTTCATGCCTGCCATCTTCTACGCCACCCCTATTGCTTACACACCGGAAATCATTCCTGCAAAGTTCCAAATCATCCTCCAACTCAATCCCATACACCACTACGTCTCTTTTTTAAGAGATCTTATTTATTACAACCGAATGCCCGATGCCATGTCGTGGATGATTGTTGTGGTTATCTCGGTTCTGAGCATGTGGTTCGGATTGACCATATTCAACAAGTTAAAAGGTGGGTTCATTTCTCAGTTCTAACATGCAGCAAGGAAATAACATTATCATAAAAGCAAAAGATTTGCATGTCAGCTTCACCATCCAGAAGCAAGGGATAAAATCCATAAAAAGCTTTTTGCTTTCAATGGGTTTTCAGTCGCCTTTCGAGAAGAAACCGGTTTTAAAAGGTGTGAATCTTGAAGTTGAAAAAGGCGAATGCCTGGCGGTGATGGGTCGTAATGGATGTGGCAAAAGCACCTTGCTTCGGGCAGTAGCAGGCATTATGTCACCTACGTCCGGAAGTTTGGAAGTGAAAGGGCGCGTAGCGCCATTGATGACTTTAGGTGTTGGTTTTGAAATGGAATTAACCGGTCGTGAAAACATTGAATTGGTTGGCACTTTGATGGGTTTCACCAAAGACCAATTGCAGGAGTCGATCAACAATATCATCTTGTTTTCCGAATTAACTTCGGAGGAAAGAGATATGCAGATGAAACGCTACTCTTCGGGTATGATTTCGCGTCTGGCATTTTCAATTGCAGCAGCCAA
>JBJTQS010000316.1:0-2668 GCA_046075765.1 Bacteroidota bacterium | reverse complement strand
TTGGCGGCAGTGGCAACGATCGTGTAAGTACCAGGACCATAAGTTGCAGAAGCGTTGTATGCAGCACCGTTAACGGTGATGCTCGCACCTGCAGATGCAGAAGCGGTGATCGTTCCGTTGGCCAAGCCGAAGCAGCTCACGTTGGTTGAAGTGGCGCTAACCGTTACCAGGATAGGTTCAGTGATGGTCACGCTGGTGGTAACCGTACAGCTGTTGGCATCAGTAACTAAAACATTATAGGTTCCGATGGCAAGGCCGCTCAGGTCTTCGGTTGAAGCAGTTGCGCTACCGGTCCATGCATAAGTGTATGGGGTGGTTCCGCCGGTAACGGTCAAATCGATTGAAGCGTCCGATCCACCGTTGCACGATACATTTACCTGCGCAGTGGACGCGGCCAATACTGCAGGCTGGGTAACCGTAGCACTTGCCGTTGCGGTAGAACCGTTGGCATCGGTAACGGTGATGGTGTATGTGCCCGCTACCACACCGCTGATGTCCTCGGTGTTGGCCGAATTGCTCCAAGCATAGGTGTATGGAGCCAGTCCGCCAGATACGGTGGCGTTCACCGCTCCGTTGGACAAGCCGAAGCAGGTCACATTGGTTGCAGACACGGTGACAACAACAGGTGTTCCGCCGCAAGCGCCGCTCACCGGCTGGAAGCCGATGGCTGATGTGTTGCTGTCGGTACCGTCGGTCAGCCATGGGCTGTTGGTAACACTGCCCACGATCTTCGAAGCGATCGTGTTCGCGTTCAAAGTACCGTACCAGTTGCAGGTAGCTCCGATGGCAACGGATGTGCTGTTGTTACGGATGGCAGTAACGGCATTGGTGAAGCTGTTGTTCTCAACAGTCTGCGCGTTAACGGTTGTGGACGCAAACAGAACGCCGTTCTGAACATTGTTGATGGCGTTGTTACGGATGATCATTCCAGGACCTGCGTTCTGTCTTACGTTGATGGCGCGGAAGTTCTGATTGGTTTCCGTAGGATGTGTGAAGTTGGATATTGCGTTGTTCTCAACCACCAGGCCGGAGTTGTTGCCGGTAGGTCCGTTGGCAGGGTTGCCGAAGTCCGTACCTCCGTAAAGGTCGACACCATAACCATAGAACTGGCCGCCGGATGACAATGCGGCACCGGTACCATCGATGGAGTTGCCCCTAACGGCACCGCCATTGGTGGAACCAACCGCGATGGCCCTGTAATTAAGAGAAGAGAAAGTGTTATTCTCAATCAACGGGTTAGAAGACTTGGTCAAGTCAATACCCGCGTAACCTGAGAATGTATTACCGGTAATCACATAGTTGGTCATCATGTGACGGCTCGGAACCGCGGTGCCTTGAATCGCGTTACCACCTACCGCTCCCATCTGGAAACGGTTGTTGGTGATGGAGAATCCGGAATAGTTCAACCAATCAAACTGCGCAGTCATCGGGATACCTCTGGATGATCCGTTCCATGCTGCAAAGTTGAACAGGTTGCGGTTGATGGTTACACCCGTGATGTTGGCCGTATCCAAAGTGGCAGACGGATTGGCATTGGTGTTGTTTTCACCGAACACGATACCGTTCTTCTGGCCGCTGGTAGTAGTGCTTGAACGGAAGATGTTGTTGCTGAAGTTCAGGTTTGAAACAGTCACCGATCCACCTGCAGCCAAAGTTGGCATCACATTGATGGCATCCCTTGAAGCCTGCACTTCGAACTCGAATCCGTCAACACTCACATTGCTGGCCGAGATGGTCATGGCACGACCGGAAGAATGGTTCACTACGATTTTGGACTCGGCATTACGCACCGAAGGTTGAGCCGTAGGATCCACCTGGTAGTTGGCTCCACGCAAGGTGAGCGCCTTGTTAACCACAATGGTCTGGTTGAAAGGAACCGTGTAAGTGCCTGCGCAAACATTGATGGTGTCGCCGGCAGATGCTGCGCCCACGGCCACCTGGATGTCGTTGTAGCCGACACCCGTGTTCACGTTGCTGATCGGGTAGTATAGTACCGTTACGCTGTTGGCAGCCGCTGTGCAGCCGTTGGCGTCGGTAACCGTATAGTTATAAGTGCCTGCGGTAACCGTGTTGGCACCTGTGCCTGTGTATGGTCCCGTACCGCCTACGGCGCTAACCGTGATGGTGGCAGTGGACGAGAAGCACAGGATGTTGCCCGATGAAACCGCAGTGGCAGTCAATACCGCAGGAGCCGTGATGGTCACGCTGCCTGCAGCGAAGGTGCAGTTGTTGGCATCCTTCACGCTCACAGCGTAAGTGCCCGCGGCCAAACCGCTGAACACATTGCTGCTTTGGTAAGCACCGCCGTTCAAGCTGTATTGCAATGAACCGGTACCGCCAGTAGCTGTAACGGTGATCTGTCCGTTGGTGGCTCCGTTGCAGGAGATCTGCGAACCGTTGTAGTTGGAAGTAACAGCACCGCTGCCGCTGATGGCAGCTGGAGCCGTGATGGTCACGCTGCCCGCAGCGAAGGTGCAGTTGTTGGCATCCTTCACGCTCACAGCGTAAGTGCCCGCGGCCAGACCGCTGAACACATTGCCGGCTTGGTATGAACCGCCGTTCAAGCTGTATTGCAATGAACCGGTGCCGCCAGTAGCTGTAACGGTGATCTGTCCGTTGGTGGCTCCGTTGCAGGAGATCTGCGAACCGTTGTAGTTGGAAGTAACAG
>JBJTQS010000315.1:0-4565 GCA_046075765.1 Bacteroidota bacterium | reverse complement strand
AGAAATTACGCTCCTTGGATGTTGCCACAATCTCAACATCCCCAAACAGCTTTGCCTCCTTTGCTGCCTTTGAAGCCCAAACTCCAGACTCCACATAAGCGGCTTTGCCACCTACAGGCAGCAAATTCATGGGCACCATAGAAAACTGTGTACTTGCACCCCCTTGAAGAAAAAGGATTGAATAATTGTCTGGAACGTTTAATAGTTCTTTAACAAGTGATTTAGTTTGAGCCAATATAGCATCGAAATCCTTGCTTCTGTGGGAAATCTCCAAAATGGAAAGTCCGGTCCCATTAAGATCCAAAATTGCTTGAGCAGATTTCTCAATCGCCTTACGGGGAAGTATGCCTGGGCCAGCTCCAAAGTTATGTTTCATAATTCGTTTGAATAATTTGAGCTACAAAATTGAGAAAATAATTGCCTCAATTCTTGAATCAATTACGCAGATCCAAGTTTTTCTTGTAAATCCATTTGCCCTTCTTGAAGCGATAACCATCATAGGTGAAATCAGGGCCGTATTGACTAAAGTTTCCTTTAAGAGAAGGACTTGATGGCGACAAATGGTCGAAAACCAACATCTTCATTTTCTTATCATAGCGCAACAGCATGATTGCATTCGCAGCAAACTCGAAAATGACCCTGTATTTTGTTTTCACATCGGATTGACCAACAAAAACAGGCATCCCAAACTCGGCATTATCCCAAGGATCGAAACTAAGAACGTCTATGACTTTTCGGTTTGATAAACGATCCTTACCATGCCAACCAAGTAGGAAATAGCAGGTTTTCTTGTCGATCTTCCGCTCTTGGATGTCGTAATATACAGCGCCATACCATTCATCAACATCAAACTGATTTATCTCAGCAAAATCAGTGGGATACTTCTTCTCGATGAGCCCTTGCAAACCAAATGACTTGGTCTTTGGATTAATACGCTGAACTAATCCAAAATATTCAAAAGTGCCTGTTTCTCTTGATTGTAGAAACCAAGAATATATGCGAACATATCCATCAGGTGACTTTAAGGCCGACAGCGTTTTGAGTGAATCAAAAGGATGGTTAAATGAAATGGGGGACTTTAGAATATCCAATAAAAGTGGATTGAAAAGTGCGCAATAAGCTTTGCGTACCGCATCACTTGAACCTCGCGACATACTATCGGCGTAAGTACGCAACACTAAGATTGCGGAGTTAATCGAATCGCTGGTAAGCTCCTTTGCTTGGGCCTTCCTGGCTTGCAATTCTTCAGGAGATAGAGGACGAAGCTTGCCCGAAGATTGGGCAGTAAGAGTTATTGGGAAACAAGCCACGAAAACAAGGAAAAGAATGCGCATATGGTTCATTAACGATGGAATTCCAAATTTATGGCATAAAAAAATCCGCTGGGGATAACCAGCGGATCATATTTTAACAAAATATGCATTATGCGTGCATACGATCTTTCTTCGCGAGAAGATCTTCTTTGCTTTCGCGGACATCCTCATCATCAACACAACAGTCAACCGGACAAACGGCGGCACATTGTGGCTCATCATGGAAACCTACACATTCGGTGCATTTATCCGAAACGATATAATATACATCCATCGCCTTGGGAGCTTGAGCAGCACCTGCATCAACTTCGGATCCGTCCATTTTTTTGAACATGCCAGAGATCGAAGTTCCATCGGAAAATCTCCACTCAGCACCACCTTCATAGATGGCATTGTTTGGGCATTCTGGTTCACATGCTCCACAGTTGATACACTCTTCAGTGATTTTAATAGCCATAGCTTTACTTGAATAAGGTTTAATTTCGCAACACAAATATACGACAAATTGTTTTGAACGCTACTGATTTGATGCAAATGAACCTACAAGAAAACACTATCCAAGCATGGACGAAAGTCTCCGAACAAATTAGAATGATTCTAGACAAGTCCGAAAGGTCCACTTTTTCAGACCAATGGAGTGTTGTGTGCCGACAAGCTGAAGCCGAAAATCCGTGGTTTACGCATGACCAGTTGAGCCTTGCGCTTCATGGGATTTCAATGATCCTCGACCCTGAAAAACTGCAGGCATTTGCCAGTAAATATCAAAATGGTGGCACCGGTAAATCCAAAAACATTGGAGTAATTATGGCTGGAAACATTCCAGCTGCTGGCTTCCATGATATGTTAAGTGTATCATTAAGCAACCATCGTCTCTCTGCAAAACTGTCCTCTTCAGACAAAATCCTTCTTCCATTTATTAAAAGCATTTTAGAATGGGCAGACCCTATCGAAGCCACCAAAATCAGATTTGTTGAAAATTTGAAGGATGTGGATGCCGTAATTGCAACGGGAAGCGATAACTCCGCTCGATACTTTGAATATTATTTTGGAAAGAAACCCCACATCTTCCGGAAAAACAGGAACTCCGTTGGCATCATTACCGGCGAAGAAAACGAATATGATCTCATTCTACTGGGTAGAGACATATTCACCTACTTCGGATTGGGATGTAGGAGTGTTTCCAAGCTCTTTGTTCCAGAATCATATACATTCGATTCGTTTTTTGAAGCCATGCTCGAGTACAAGGCAGTTATGCAGCATACACGCTACATGAATAATCACGACTACCAGCAGGCCTTGTACTTGATGAACCAAGAAACTTTTTTAACCAATAATTTTCTGATTGTAAAAGAGGATACTCGTCTTTCAAGTCCAGTTGGAGTTGTCTTTTTCGAAAACTATCAAAACAAGGATTCCTTGCAGTCTAAATTAAATTCTATCAGCGACAAACTTCAATGTATTGTTAGAAAGGGTGGGGAAATAAATCCTGGTCAAGCACAAATACCAAGTATCAGCGACTTTGCCGATGGGATTGACACCATGGAATTTCTGTCCAAACTAGACTGACTACTGTTTTTCAAAAGCCCCCAAATCGGGATTAATTGTCCTTGAATTGCCAAGAATATCCACTTGCGTGTCTGGATCCAGCCAGTGGATATCACCAAAATCTATGGCAGGGGAGCCCGATTCTAGTTGGTAATCGTTTTCCGAAATATCCGTAAAAAGTGGATTTTGGTTAGTAATCACAGCAGTGAATGATGGACCAGTCAAGTTGCTTTTGGTTTTGATTAGTACATTCCTGAAACGATGTGCTGTAGTGCCAAATTCAAAATCGAGCTCCAACTCCTCCTCATTGTCACCCCACAAAATACAGTTATCGAAATCAGCTCGGTATAAAGGGAATTGTTGAGCGTTTCCATTCTGATCCAGACCGTAATCGTTCAGGTAAACAGATGGCGTAGAACGCTGTCCCCCACCCCAAAAATTTGCGATTGTTGTGTGAAGAAATTTATATCCTCCGCCCCTTGTCAAGGCAACTGCATACTGTCCAGCCCTCGCCAAAACCGAGTTCTTAACTTCCATATTGTAATACCTCGTGAAAATATTGAAACCACTAGCATTGGTGATTTTGGTGTTGGTGATCTTGAGGAATTTTGGAGGGACCGTGTCTATTAGGGATTCTGCCTGTATACCAATAAATGGATTGCGAATCTCAGCGTAGTTTATTTCATTACCCGTGCTACCCTCATTTATCCAAATACGATCCCACTGGCCAGGTACATCTTGGTAGTATGACTCTCTACGAACCCCTTCAAATTTAACCGTGTTTTGTTGGGTTCCTTGAACCTTCATGGTTCCATAGCGATAAACCCAAATACCACTGGAGTTCCCAAAATAAATCTCTGTTCCTGGTTGAATAATCAAGGTTTGAGTAGAATCAACCACGGCATATCCTCCCCATATTACATAGGGCAACGTATTGTCCCAAATGATGGTTGAATTCAGATTCGGGTCCAACAAGGCATAGGCCAAGTATCCATTTGCTGTTTGAATGGCTTTATCAGCAACAATAAACCGTGCATTCCTGCCAAAGGCGACCAGATCTACGTCTTGAATGTTACCATTTGTGGTGAATACCACAGAATCTTGAACAATGAAGGGTGTAGTGGCGCTGTTGGGATCGACCGTTACCTCCACAAAAAGGAATAGACTATCCTCAGCAGGAATTTCCACATTGTTGAATGACTTTCCGGGGATGCCGTCTAGGTTCAATCGGTACGGTGAGGCGGCACCTCCTGCCAACCGAACAGAACTGATATTCAGAGGACGGCTGTTTCGATTGTAAATTACCAAGGACTGGGTGGTGGACCCTAAACTTGTAAAAATGGTGTCGAACATCACGGTGTCTAATGAAAACTCCAATTTGGCTGACGGGTCAGTTAATATGTCATCCTTTTTACAGGATATCATTGATATACAAGCCAAAAGAAAAAATACAAGAGCGTATCGAATCGAGATCATGGTGTTGTTTGCGACAAAGATAACGGAACAAATTGATTAAAATTGCAACCAATAGTCGATACTAAAGCCTGATATTCAATTTATTAAAACTACCAAGAGAAACATTCAAAACAAGCTTAACCCAACTATTGTCATATTAAACCAATTGCATTATCTTTGCACTCCCAATAAAAAAGTCAATTTAAGCTATGAAAAAGGATTTACACCCAAAGAATTACCGATTGGTGGTTT
>JBJTQS010000314.1:0-4490 GCA_046075765.1 Bacteroidota bacterium | reverse complement strand
GGACAAAATCTGGAGCAGATCACCTACGATGGTTTTTTCGATTCTTTCCCGATGTTCAGTCCGGATGGCAAGAAAATCATCTTCTCCTCTAACCGTAACAACGGGGGCACAAGAGATACCAACCTGTTCATTGCAGATTGGGTCGACTAAAAAAAGGTTCACTTTTTCACTCTAACCTTTTTCAACGAAAGCAGGTTCATGGCATTCATGCCCAAGCCTGAAATGTTTGCTCCCCGAAGTCGAACAACTTCGTCGTAGTAAAGCACCACTACCGGAGATTGACTCATGGCCAAACGGTCCATTTCAATGTATTGTAGTCTACGATTATCGGCATCGGTCTCTATCATGGCCCGATTATAAAACGAGTCGAACATGGCAGAGGAAAAGTGCGTATAGTTCGGACCAACAGGTGCATGGTTTGGCGAATAGAGCAATGAAAGGTAGTTTTCGGCATCTGGGTAATCTGCAATCCATGAGCCTCTGAAAAAGGTAAGTTTCTGCTTGGCAACCATCTCGCGGTGTGCGGCGCCTTGGTTTACTTCCACACGAATCCGAATGCCCGATTCAGCCAACTGACCTTGCATAAATTCGCACAAATCTTGGTATTCCTTGGTGGTTGAAAGTGTGATTTCAGGAAGCCCTTGTCCATTGGGATAGCCAGCCTCATTCAATAATTCCCGTGTTTTTTGTGGGTTGTAATCATATCCGGAAACTTGTTTGGCATCAACTCCTGGCATCCCTGGCGGTACCATTCCGTAAATTCCCGGGGTACCGATTCCATTGCGTAAATAACGTATCATTTTGACCCTATCAAAACCATAGTTGATAGCCTTTCGGATGCGTATGTCGTTCAAAGGGTTTTTTACGCCATTGGATTTTTCCAAATCCATCAAGATGCCGAGGTATTCAGTATTTAGATATGGTGCTTTATCCATCAAGAACCGCCCCCGATATTTATCACGCAAATTGCCATTTCGATCCAATAATTCATCTTTATAGCTGGCGTCTAATCCTGAAATGAAATCCAATTTGCCTTTTACAAATTCCATGAAGGCCGCTTGCTTGTCAGATAAAAACGAAATCGAAACGGCATCCACAAACGGCATTCGCTCACCTAAGTGATATTCGAAGTAGTTTTCATTCTTGTGGAAAACCAATGCGGTTCTTTCTTCCCAAATAAACAACTTGAATGGTCCTGTTCCTACAGGATTTTTTCGGAATTCTTTACCATAATGCTCGACAGCCTCATGGGGAACCACAGAGCAATATTGCGTGGTAAGCAGTCCCGCAAAAGCCGGAAAGGGTTTCGCAAGACGGATAATGAAAATCGAGTCGCCCAAACAAGAGAAGGATGGCTTTCCTGAAGAATCGCGCAAAACCTGGTTAAAGACCCATGTGCCTGGTGATAAGGTGGACGGATCCAGTATGCGGTTAAAGGAATATTTGAAATCGGAGGCAATCACTTTACGCCCTTTGCCACTGGGAAAAACAGGACTGTCGTGGAAAAACACATCACCTCGTAGCTTGAAACGGTATTCAAGCCCTTCTTCGGAAACCCCAAAGCTGTCGGCTATGCAGGGCATAACCTCCAAAGAATCGTTCATTTGGAGCAATCCGTTGTAAAGCTGGTTGCAGGCCCAAATGTCTGCTTGACCACGGGCAAATGCCGGATCCAAGGAGCTTACTCCTGATGCCTCATTGTATCGAAATACCGTTTTACCGTTGTGATTTTGGCTACTGTCTGTACAGGAAACCGAAAAGGCCAAGCCAATAAATATGATCCATAGACGTTTCCCAAACATGCTCCAAAATTAGCTTTTTATGGTGTGCTGTGCGACTGACTTTATGAAGTTAAGGGAGGGCTATTTTTCGTAATTTTGTCGCATGGCTGAATCTAGAACCATAGCTTTTCACACCTTGGGTTGTAAACTCAATTTTGCAGAGACTTCTTCAATTGGAAAGCAGTTTCGTGAGGCTGGTTATGGCAAAGTTTCGATGGAGGACAAGCCAGACGTTTTTTTACTCAATACATGCTCTGTTACTGAAAACGCAGATCGCGAGTGTCGCACGGTTGTCAATCGGGCATTGTCCATTAACCCCGATGCCATTGTGGTGGTAACAGGATGTTTCGCCCAACTAAAGCCTGAATCGATTGCGTCTATTCCAGGAGTTGATTTGGTTTTGGGAGCTTCAGAGAAGTTCAATGCGCCTGGGTATGTGGATAAAATCAAGAACAAGGGTATCGCTTCTATACACTCGTGCGAAATTGAAACTGTCGCAGGGTTTGTGAGCTCCTGGTCTTCAGGCGATCGTACACGCGTATTCCTGAAAGTGCAGGATGGATGCGATTATAATTGCAGTTTTTGCACCATCCCTTTGGCTCGTGGTTCAAGCAGAAGCAACTCCATCTCCGGTGTATTAAATGAGATTTCCAAAATCGTAGACAGTGGTGCAAAGGAAATCGTGCTCACCGGAATCAACCTTGGCGATTTCGGAATTGATGAGCATGGAAACCGTATTGATACATTGTTCGATTTGTTATCAGCTATTGAAGAGCACGCTCCGCCTGTTCGCATTCGCTTGTCATCGGTGGAGCCCAACCTGCTTGAAGATCGCATCATTTCATTAGTTGCCTCATCCAACATATTCATGCCGCATTTCCACTTGCCTTTGCAAAGTGGTTCTGATGCAGTACTCAAAAGAATGCGTAGGCGGTATTTGTCCGGTCTTTACAGCGACCGCGTAAATGCTATTAAAACGCTGATGCCACACGCATCCATCGGTATGGATGTGATTGTTGGATTTCCAGGGGAAACGGAAAACGAGTTTATGCAGACTGTTGATTTCATCCGGGAAACGGATGTAACCTACCTGCATGTGTTTACTTACTCTGAGCGCGATAATACCTTGGCCGCAAACATGGATTTAACAGTTGCACCTTCCGTAAGAAAAGAACGCAATCGAATGTTGCGTATCCTCTCCGAAAAGAAAAGCAGGGCATTCATGGAAACCAACGCCGGCCGATTCCAAAATGTGTTGTTCGAATCCGAAAACAAGGACGGTCGTATTCATGGATATACACCTAATTACATCCGGGTTTCTGCTCCATTCAGCAACCAGCTGGTCAACCAAGTTGTTAAGTGTCGCCTTTCAAACCCAGATGCGGATGGACATGTAACAGTTTTGGATGGACTTGAGCAAGCAACTAATTCGACTACATCCTTATTCAACTGACATATATGTTTCCTACCATCTCCGATCTGCTTCGGGAACTTTTTAACATTCATATTCCACTGCCAATTCAAACCTTCGGTTTCATGTTGGCATTCTCCTTTTTCTGTGCTGCATGGACGCTATCGATAGAGCTGCGACGAAAAGAGAAGCTCGGACTATTCAAACCTGTAACTGTAAAGACGCTTGTTGGAGAACCTGCCAAAACTTCCGAATTACTCTATTCATTCCTTATCGGATTTGTTATTGGTTACAAGCTGCTTTACGTGGTCATGAACTATGATGACTTCGTAAATGATACTCAAGGCATGTTGCTTTCAGGCAATGGTTCTTTTTTAGGAGGGATATTGTTCGGGATCGGTTCAGCGGCGATGCGTTACTACGAAAAACAAAAGTCGCGTTTGGAAAAACCAGTTTGGCGAAGTGAAGAGGTTTCTGTTGCAAATTTAGTGGGCAACATAACCATGGTTGCCGCGATTGCAGGGATTCTTGGAGCGAAAATATTTCATAATCTTGAGAACATAGATGATTTGATTCAAGACCCCATAGGTGCATTGATTTCATTCAGTGGATTGACCATGTATGGAGGACTGATTTGTGGTGGTGCAGCTGTGCTTTGGTATGCACGGAAAAACGGAATGGATCTTTTTCATATGGCTGACTCTGCTGCACCTGGATTGATGCTTGCATACGGAACAGGTCGCATGGGTTGCCACCTCTCCGGTGATGGAGATTGGGGCATAGTGAATCTTGCACCCAAGCCTGATTGGTTGGGTTTTCTTCCTGATTGGTTCTGGTCTTACAATTATCCTCATAATGTCATAAACGAAGGCGTTAGAATGATTGATTGTGTAGGTAATCATTGCATGGTTCTTCCCGAGCCCGTATTTCCGACACCATTATACGAATCCTTAGCTTGCATCATGTTGTTTGCAGTGCTGTGGTCGTTACGAAAAAAGATAGCTGTACCCGGAATGCTGTTCTGTATTTATTTGGTGATGAACGGTGCTGAAAGATTCTTAATCGAGAAGATAAGAGTGAATACCAAATACCATTTCGGATCACTGGACATCACCCAAGCGGAAATCATATCGTTATTATTATTTGTGTTAGGCGTTGTTGGGGTGATTTGGTTAAAACGGAAGACAAGTGACAAGTGACAAGTTACAAGTTACAAGTTACAATTGACTAATGACAATTGACTAATGACAATTGACAATTGACAAATGACCAATGACTATTTAAAAATCGTAAATCGT
>JBJTQS010000313.1:0-6555 GCA_046075765.1 Bacteroidota bacterium | reverse complement strand
TGGGCAATGTGGGTACAGGCCTGGCCATTGGTTTTTCCGGAATCACCTTTGCCGTCATCGCATTTGGATTGGAGTTCAAACTCCCTAAATTTCCCGCAAAAGCGGAAGTTGCGGTTGCTGATCCAACAGATGACTATGAGTTGGATGTTGAAATTCCTGAGACAAAACCCGCTCCAGTTAACAAACTGAAACAGGAAGAGCCCACAGAAGAAATTGAGTTAGGCATAGATGATTCATCAACGGAAAACGAAGTGCCATTTGAAGACTCCTTCCCAACAGCTGAAGAATCCATTGAGTTGCCATTGGAGCCAACTCTTACCACTACTGCGTCCAATGATGATGGTGTTGAGCTTTCCATTGAATCCATTGTGCTACCTGAAGAGGGGCCTACATCAGAAGCAATTCCTCAAACAGAAGTATTGGGCGAATACGACCCTAAACTTGATTTGTCATCTTATCAATTCCCAACAGTTGACCTGCTAGAGAATCACGGTTCCAACAAGAATCAACTGAGCATGGACGAGCTCAAAGCAGAGTTGGAGATGAACAAGAATCGCATTGTTGATACTCTAAAGAACTACAACATTGCCATCGACAAAATCAAAGCAACGGTTGGTCCCACTGTTACATTGTTTGAAATCATTCCTCAGGCAGGTGTCCGTATTTCCAAGATCAAAAACCTGGAAGATGATATCGCATTAAGCCTGTCCGCCCTTGGCATCCGCATCATCGCACCCATCCCCGGTAAGGGAACCATAGGAATTGAAGTTCCGAACCAGAACCCGGAAGTGGTTTCCATGCGTTCGGTAATCGCATCCGAGAAATTCCAGAGTTGCGATTTCGACTTACCAATCGGATTAGGAAGGACCATCAGCAATGAAGTGTTCGTTGCCGACCTTGCAAAAATGCCGCACATGTTGATGGCAGGAGCAACCGGACAAGGTAAGTCTGTTGGTTTGAATGCCGTGCTGGTTTCATTGCTTTACAAGAAGCATCCATCGCAAGTGAAATTCGTATTGGTAGACCCTAAAAAGGTCGAGCTTACGCTCTTTAAAACCATTGAACGCCATTTCTTGGCCAAGCTACCGGGAGAGGAAGAAGCCATCATCACAGATACGCGAAAAGTGGTGAACACTTTGAATTCGCTCTGTATTGAAATGGATCAGCGCTATGAGTTACTGAAAGATGCTGCGGTAAGAAACATTCGCGAATACAACGCACGATTTGTAAGTCGCAGGCTGAACCCTAACAATGGTCACCGTTTCCTGCCTTTTATCGTATTGGTAATTGATGAGTTCGCGGATTTGATCATGACCGCAGGCAAAGAGGTGGAAACACCTATTGCTCGCTTGGCACAGTTGGCGCGCGCCATCGGAATCCACTTGATCATTGCTACGCAGCGTCCTTCTGTGAACATTATCACAGGAACCATCAAGGCCAACTTCCCTGCCCGATTGGCATTTAGGGTTACTTCTAAAATCGATTCCAGGACCATTTTAGATACAGGTGGAGCCGACCAACTGATTGGCAGAGGTGACATGTTGCTTTCTACCGGTGCCGATTTGATCCGCTTACAGTGTGCCTTTGTAGATACGCCCGAAGTTGAAAGCATCACCGAGTTCATAGGTAATCAACGTGGATATCCAGACGCATTCCTGTTACCCGAATACGTAGGAGAAGGCGATGGTGGTGGCGCAGGCGATTTGGATGCAGCTGATCGCGATCCCCTATTTGAAGAAGCGGCCAGGATGGTGGTACAGTATCAACAAGGATCCGCATCATTACTTCAAAGGCGTTTGAAACTGGGCTACAATCGTGCCGGCAGATTGATTGACCAATTGGAGGCAGCAGGAGTAATTGGACCATTCGAAGGAAGCAAAGCCCGGGAAGTGAAAATCAAGGATCCTATGTCTTTGGAACAGTTTTTGAGTTCGGGTAAATAGCCCTAATTTTACAACTCATACCTGTTATATGAAAACCGTATTTCTAGCAATTTCCGTTTGTTTGACCTTATCGTCGAACACCTTTGCTCAAGCCACCAAAGACCCTAAGGCTCAGGCAATTTTGAAAGAAGTTAGCACTAAATTTAAGACCACCAAAACCCTGTCCGCTTCCTTCAAGGTGACCACCCTCGACCAGAAAACCAAGAAAACAGATTCCAGATCAGGGAGTATCATATTGAAAGGCAACAAATACAAGTTGATGTTGGCCGGTCAAGAAATTTATTGTGACGGGACCTCGGCATGGACTTACTTAAAAGAAGCCAATGAGGTCCAAATAAGCGGTGCTGACGACAAGACCAATGGCATTTCCCCTACCAATATCTTTACCATTTACGAAAACGGTTTTTCATCCAAATACATCGGAGAAACCAAAATCGATAACGTAGCCGTTCACCACATCGAGTTGGTTCCTGATGATGCTAAAAAACCTTACTTCAAAATCCAGGTTTTCATTAACAAGACCGACAAGATCATAACTAGTGCAAAGATTTTCGAAAAGAGTGGCACCCACATTACTTATTCAGTTGAAAAGATAAAATTGAATGTTGATGCTCCTGATAACACATTCACATTCGACAAATCAAAACACCCCGGCATTGAGGTAGTTGATTTGAGATAATTTTCAATACACTTATAAAAACAAGAGGGCCGAACTGGAATCAGTTCGGCCCTTCTTTTTGCATCAACAGTAGTTATCTGACCAGTGCCACATGACCGTATTTGTGGAACCGCTTTCCAAACACATCTGTGATGTAAGCATCATATACGTAAACATCTTCTTGCGCCCTATTGCCATCTTTCAGATAGGTACCATCCCAGCCGCGCTCCATGTCGTTGGTGGTATAAATCCTTTCACCCCACCTATTGTAGATATCCAGAACCACATCAACGATACCAAGACCAGAGATATTGAAGAAGTCGTTGGTTCCATCTCCGTTAGGTGTGAATCCAGTCGGGATAAAGACGGTAACTTCCGGATTTACACGAACAACTTTGACAGCAGTGTCTTTGCAACCAAAGTTATTGGTAGCAATAAGTACGATTGGATAAGATCCTGAATCAGCGTATGTATGAACAGGCTCGAATAATGTAGATACACCACCATCTCCGAAAGTCCAGTTATACAGTACTGCACCTTGTGATAAATTATCAAGGGTTATAGCTGGGTTGAATATCGTGGTTATAGCTGGCGTAACGTTAAATGCTGCGATAGGATTTGGATAAACCGTGATGATACTATTCTGTGAAATTGAGGCTGTACATCCCAAATCACTGGTAACAGTAAGCATCACTGAATAAGTTCCGGCCTGGGTAAATATGTTGGTTGGATTCTGTTGTGTTGAATTCATTCCAGGTCCGAAGTTCCAGCTCCAGTTGGTGATACTACCGCTGCTGATGGTGGATGCATCCGTGAAATTAACCGATAAAGGACCGCAACCTGCAGGATTATCGTAGATGAAATCAGGTACAGGCAACGGATAAATGGTCAACGGATTCACCACAGTATCACGACAACCGTGGTTGGTTACCCCAATAAGCGTTACGTTGTAGGTGCCAGCCGTGTTGAAAATGTGTGATGGGTTAACATTGTATGTGAATGGGGAACCATCGCCAAAAGTCCAAGTGTGGCTGCTGATATTTCCGGTAGGAACAGTGCTGTTATTCTGGAACTGTATTCCTGTGCCTTCACATGCGCTCGCAGAGGTAAACGACATCTGAGGTGCAGGATGGATTACCAAAGGCATGGAGACACTATCAACACATCCATTTCCGTTGGTCATGGTTAACATGATATTGTAAGTGCCCCATGTTGCAAATTGGTGTGTTGGGTTTTGGATGTTCGCGGTAGAACCATCGCCGAATGCCCAGCTGTACTGATAAGTAGATGTGTCGCTTGGAGATTGCACGTATCCGAACTGTGCGGATTCGTATTCACAAACTTGAGATGTGGTAATTACCGGATTGGGTAATGCATAAATCGTTACAGGAGCGGTGACATTATTTCTACATCCCAAAGATGACAACACCTCCAATATTACATTATAAGTTCCAGCAGATGCATACATATGCATTGGGCTAGCAGAAATAGAATTATTACCGTCTCCAAACTGCCAATTCCAATATCCAATTGTACCATCGTTGCTGGTCGATTGATCAAAGAAATTCACAAGCTTACCTTCACAAGCATTGTTGGCATTGAATGCTGGCACTGGCAACTCATAAACCTCGAATGCCTTAGTTACCTGTCCAACGCAGCCCTGAGGTGAAGTGGCAATCAAGGTAACCTGATAATTTCCAGGAGCTGCATAGGTATGACTCACTGATGAGCCATTACCGGTGTTGTTATCACCAAAATCCCAAGAGCTTGCAAGCAAACCTCCGCCTTGTATAACTGATTGATCGAAGAAGTTGGTTGAAGCTCCGAAGCAGACATCAGAGCCGGCAAAATCTGCAACAGGCAATGGGAACACGTTTATTGTTCGAGTTGTTGAGTCAACACAACCATTGTCGCTTGTCACTCGCAAGCTTACCAAATAACTTCCTGGGTTGGCGTAGTTATGTACTGGGTTTTGTTGTGAAGATCCTGTACCGTCGCCTAACAACCAATCCCATGCGGTAATAGATCCAGAAGGCACAACCGACAAGTCGGTCATTTGGGTTTGCGTACCAAGGCATGAGCCGTTGTTCATGAAATTAGCATCAGGCAAAACGTTAACAATGGTAGGGATTGTAAAGGAATCGACACAACCAAAGTCAGATGTTACAACCAATAATGTGTTGTAAAGTCCAGGAGATCCATAAGTATGGCTTGGTGCAACGGCATTTGATGAACCGTTGTCGCCGAAGTTCCAATAATTGGAAGCTATACTACCTGTGATGATCGTGGACTGGTTTGCAAATTGAGTTCCCTCCCCTTTGCACACAGGCAACACAGAACCCATAGCCCTTGGCGCAGGGTGGATGGTAACCGGAAGTGTATTGTTGGCCACACATCCTTCGTTAGATGTGGCTGTTAATGTAACATTGTAGGTTAAAGGAGTTCCGTAGGTATAGGCAGGATTTGTTAGTGTAGATGATGAACCATCACCCAAGTTCCAAGACCAATTTGTGATACTTCCACTGCTGATATTGGAAGTGTTATTGAATTGAACAGGCAGTCCCTCACAAACATCCTGCATATTGAATTGCACTTGTGGCATTGGATGAACAGTAACACCACCATTATAGGTATCTGAACAGCCATTGACGGTGACAATAGTTTGTGTCACTGGCCAGAATCCGGCTGTGGCGTAGGTATGTTGAGGAGATTGTAAGCCTGAAGTCTGACCATCGCCGAAACTCCAATTCCAGAAGTTGATATTGCCACCAGTTGAAGTTGATGCATCTGTAAAGAGCGTTTGGGCACCTTCACAAACAGGAGGAGCGGTGAATAAAGCATCGGGAAGTTGGTATACAGCAACCGGCTGTGAAATCGTAGACACACAACCCATGGCTGATTGAGCCGTAAGTGTTACATTGTAATTACCTGCGCTGCCGTAGTTGTGAGCCGGGTTTTGCAATGAGGAGAATGAAGCATCCCCAAAATTCCAATTCCATGTCATGATACTGCCAGCAGCAATGGTACTTGTATTAACAATATTAGTGGTTGCTCCTAAACAGGCATTTGAAACCGTAAAAGAGAGTTGAGGAAGTGGATTAACCGCAATATTGGATATAAAAGATGAAGAGCAACCTGTTGGATCGGTAACTGTAACCGTGTAACTACCTGTTGTATTCACCTGAATGGTTTGTGTAGTTGCACCATTGGACCATACGTATGTGGAACCAGGATTGCCGGCATCCAATACGGTAGTTTGACCAGCGCACAAATTCACGTTGGTTGGATTGTTAACCAGATTGCTTCCACCCAAACTTACAGTTGCAATGCCTGTGGTTAAGCAGCCGAATGAATTCGTAACTTCAACTACATATTGTCCTGAATCGGATACGACAATTGATTGTGTCGTTTCACCTCCTGGGAACCAAAGGAAACTACTTCCTGGATTCCCAGCATCCAACACTACGGTATTTCCAAGACATAATAACTGCGGAGCGAAATTTACCACAGGATTAGGATTCACACTTACTGTTACAGCATCAGAAGCTGAACAGCCATTTGCATCGGTAGCTGTTACGGTGTATGTAGACTGTGAAGAAGGAGCCACAAAGATGGTGGAACCAGTTTGTCCTGTTGGCGACCATGAATAAGAAACTCCACCTGTGGCAGTTAATGTGGCAGTACCTCCGGCGCAGATTGACAAATCGGTTCCAGCGTTTGCCATTGGAAGCGGATTAACAGTAACAATTACCGTATCACGGTTTATACATCCCTGCATAGAGGTCACTGTATAAACGTATGTTGTTGTTACGATTGGAGAGACAGTTATTGAAGTGGTATTTGCGTTTCCAGGAGTCCAATTCACAGTTGGTCCTGCATTCCCACTCAATGTCACCGATTTACCAATGCAAATTGCAACATCAGGACCTGCATTGGCAGTTGGCAGAGTGTTTA
>JBJTQS010000312.1:0-6057 GCA_046075765.1 Bacteroidota bacterium | reverse complement strand
GTCCGATAGCTATCGGACGAAGGGTGACAGGTTGACCCTTGACCTTGCCTGAAATAGACAGATGGGGCGGATTAAACGGATTTGCTTTATGGCGATGAATAAATCCGCGTTTATCAGTGGTTATCCGTTAAATCTGTGTTCCTAATTTCACATATCCACATTCACTGAAATTTTCTTTCTAAAAACTATTTTACCGCCTTCTTGTTATTTTCGCATAAACAAAGGGGTGCTAACCGGTTTACCGGAGTGCTGAGATTATACCCTCGAACCTGATCCGGGTAATGCCGGCGTAGGAAATGACAGCCTAGCTGTTGGGTGTTTTTTCAGTGCCATCCCTTCAATTTTAAGAGCAACACCTATGAAAAACTACTTATTTAAAGGTCTAATCTTTTCCCTATTCCCACTGTTTGCGAACGCCCAATATGTTATTCAAGGAAAAATAACAGATGTGGAGACAGGCAAACCCATTGAATCCGTTCACATCCGAATAGGCAATGGCAAAAACGCTGGAGCAATTTCTTCTGCAAATGGCTTTTACAAAATAGCCATTCCATCAGCAAAAGAAGTGCTGATATTAAGCCATATCGGATACAATACCAAAAATATATTGATTGAAAAAGACGAAGACACTGATTCTAGCAAGTCCGTCAAAATGGATTTCAATATGATGCCTCTTGTTTCCAAGGTGTCTAAAGAGGTTGTTATAACATCCCAAAGAGCCGACACCAAATCAGCCATGGTTTATAATGAAATCAACTCTGAAGAGTTGAGTCGAAACAATACAGGACGCGACATACCATTCTTACTCGAATCTATACCATCCGCTAACATCACATCAGATGCAGGCAATGGAACCGGATATACAGGATTACGAATCAGGGGATCTGATGCTACGCGAATCAATGTGACCATTGATGGAATCCCAATTAACGACCCTGAATCGCACCAACTCTACTGGGTGAACATGCCCGACCTAGCATCTTCAGTAGAGAACATACAAGTACAACGCGGTGCAGGAACATCATCCAGCGGGGCATCTTCATTCGGAGGAGGTATCCATATTACAACCAGCAGGCCATCAACAGAGCCTTTCGGTGCGGCGTCATTTGCCGCGGGCAGCTTCAATACACAAAAAGCAACCTTTAAAGCGGGAACCGGCACCCTGTTTGGCAAATGGAATTTCGAGGCCAGACTGTCGAAAGTTGTATCCGATGGGTATGTGGACCGGGCATCCTCCGATCTGAAATCCTATTTTTTAACGGCAGGTTATTATGGCGAAAAACACAGTTTACGAATGAATATGTTTTCGGGCAAAGAAGTGACCTACCAATCATGGTATGGCATTCCGGAAGCAGCACTCGACACGAATCGAACTTTCAATTATTACAATTACGAAAATCAAGTTGACGACTACCAACAAGACCACTACCAACTTTTTCACTCATGGGAATTCAATAATAAACTGACTTTGAATACAGCAATCCATTACACTTACGGAAGGGGCTTTTATGAAGAATACCAAACCGAACAGGGGCTTACTGATTACCTGCTGGATAATGTAATCATCGGAAACGACACCATCACCAGTACTGACCTAATCAGACGCAAGTGGCTTGACAACCACTTTTACGGTATCTCTACCAACTTAAAATATGTGCCAAATGAGAGCATAAACATTCAAATCGGAGGAGGATACAACAATTATGACGGCGATCATTTCGGAGAGGTGATCTGGGCTAAATATGCGTCCAATGGGAACATCCGACATCGTTATTACGACAACAACGGACTTAAAACGGACTTCAATGTTTTCGCCAAATCCACTTGGGATGTTAGTGAGTCGGTAAGCTTATATGCCGACATACAACTTCGACAGGTTGATTATTCATTCACCGGCTATGATGATCTGCTGGCAGAGGTGCGCCAAAATGATGCACTAACATTCATCAATCCAAAATTCGGCATCACTTACACCACGGCACCTGGCAAATATGGTTATCTATCAATTTCTGGCGCTTCCAAAGAACCTTCCCGCGACGACTATACCGAAAGCTCTGTAAACAGTAGGCCCAAGCCGGAGCGCATGTATGATTTAGAAAGCGGTTACTATCACACATGGCAGCGTGTAACTGCGCGATTCAACTATTACCTGATGCAATATAAAGACCAATTGGTTTTGACCGGCCAGATAAATGATGTAGGCAATTATACGCGCACCAATGTACTAGAATCATTCAGAGAAGGACTTGAAACCGAAATTTACTGGCGCATTTCCAGCAAAGTTTCCATGAAAGCAAATGGGTCGTTGAGCCGCAGTAAAATAAAAGAGTTTCGGGAATTTATTGATGATTATGACCAAGGCGGACAACAACTCACCATATACAATGAAACCGATATTGCCTTCTCACCACAGCTCACAGCTTATGGCAACATTTCGTATGAGCCTAATAACAAATTGCGATTCGAACTGGTCGGTAGACATACAGGCAAGCAATATCTCGACAATACTTCCAGCGATGCAAAATCAATCAATCCATATACCGTAGCAGACATCCGATTGCATTGGAGTCCGAAAATAAAATCATTAAAGTCGTTGACATTATCTCTAATGGCATTCAATGTATTCAATGAGTTGTATGAATCGAACGGCTATACGTTCGGATACATAGCAGGAGGCACCAGGGTGGATGAAAACTACTACTACCCTCAGGCGGGCAGGAATTTTATGATAAAAACAGATATCCGGTTTTAGGATTATCGAGTCTTGCAATTGCAAGCGGGCGACATCTGAATAATGGTTTCAGGTAGTAATTCGTGAAATTCCTTTTGCTGTTCTTCAGAAAGCAAGATGCCGCGTAGTTCCAAAACACGAAGGTGCTTGAGGTTGCGCATAGATGTTGGCAGCTCTATGATTTCATTGTCCCAAAGTTCAAAAACCTCTAAAGATGACATTTCGCCGATGCTCTCAGGCAGAGTAGCGATGGAATTACGATTCAAAGAGAGTTTACGGAGAGAACGCATGCTACCAATTTCAGTTGGCAATGTTGTAATACGATTATTGCTGAGGTCCAGCTCGACCAAGTCGGTAAGTTGACCTATAGTTGCAGGCAGAGTGGCAATTCTGTTTTTGGACAGATCCAGCACCAACAAGTGTTTGAATTTGAAAACATCATCAGGAATAGATGTTAGCTTTTTCCCCTTCAGTGATAAGATGTAAACAGAATCAGGATATTGAAGGGCTTCTTCCAAAGAAGTATATGTCTTGAAATTAGGCCGCTTGTATTCAGGCCTGGTGCCGTCTTCGTTTTCTTGCGCATGAGCCAGATTCAAGGTCCCTAAGGACAACAGCAAGCCAACAGAAAAATTTAGCATGTTATGCGAAAATCTTGAAGTGGTTTTGGTGTGGCTCATGATAGTTTGTTGAAGAATTCCTTTGTTGCTTGGAGGTCTAACTGCAACTGGCTCTTTAACGCATCTAAATTCTCGAAACGTATGTTATCGCGCAGTTTCTTTAGCAAATATACGGACACAACGGCTCCGTAAAGGTCGTCATTGAAATCCAATACATGGGCCTCGATACTTAGCTTGCCATGCGACTCCAAAGTTGGTCTTCGACCGATACTTACCATAGAAAGAAAGCTTTTGCCGGCAAAATCAAAATTTGCCATATAAACGCCTTCGGATGGAATAAGCTTGTAGGATTCGGGCACTCGGATATTGGCCGTGGGAAATCCTATGGAATGTCCAACTTGGTTGCCTCGAACAACGATTCCCGATAGTGAGTATGGTCTTCCCAACAAAACCGAGGCCTCGTCCACCCTGCCCTCTTTCAGTGCATTGCGAATGCGGGTGGAACTGATCGCAATAGCATCGATATCCTGCTCAGGAATTTCCTCTACCTCAAACCCGAGTGTTTGTCCACTTTGACGGAGCTCGCCAATGCTTCCAGTTCGTTGGTTACCAAACCGATGATCGTATCCAATCACCAACTTACTGGCTTGAAGTTTTTGAACAATAATGTTTTGGATGAATTGACTGGCCGACAGAGCGGAAAAATCCCGGCTGAAAGGGTGTATTACCAGATGATTGATGCCGCACTCGCGGAGCAGTTCCACCTTTTCTGTGGTAGTGCTTAGCAATTCAACCCCATGCTCTTCAGGCCTTAAAACCATCCGCGGATGCGGAAAAAAGGTCAAGACCAGGGATTCGCCATTGTTTTCTGTGGCCAGCTCCACAATCCTTGACAACAATTTTCTGTGCCCGAGGTGAAACCCGTCAAACGTACCAATAGTAACCACCAAACCTTCAACAGGCTTAAACTCGTCTATGGATTGGTAGATTTTCAATGATTATTTTATATTAAAAACTGTTTATCAGCAACTTAATGAAATTGCAAATAAGAATTTAATCCACCTTTATTTCGAAACAAGCTCACCTACTTTTTGTGGATTTAATGTCCTACTTTTGCACTCGCAAATCTAACCAATCCAAACATCCACTATTCGGCATGAAGAACATCGGTAAAATCGTTCAGGTAATCGGACCTGTTGTTGACGTATCATTCGAAGGTAAGGACTCTACCCTGCCTAATCTGCTTGACGCTCTTATTATCACCAAAGAAAACGGCCAAAAGGTTATCCTCGAGTGCCAAAAACACATTGGTGAAGACACAGTTCGCGCCATTGCGATGGATTCTACCGACGGATTGGTTCGTGGCTTGCCTGTTGAAGCCACTGGCGCTCCTATCCAAATGCCTTCTGGAGATGCTATCAAAGGTCGCCTATTCAACGTTGTTGGTGAAGCCATCGACGGAATTGGTGCTGTAGAGGTGAAGCCTGGTAAGGGTTTGCCTATCCACCGCGAAGCTCCAAAATTTGAAGACTTGTCCACCGAAAGCCAGGTACTTTTCACTGGTATCAAAGTAATCGACTTGATCGAGCCTTATTCAAAAGGTGGTAAAATCGGTTTGTTTGGTGGTGCCGGTGTAGGAAAAACCGTATTGATCATGGAGTTGGTAAACAACATTGCCAAAGCCTATTCAGGATTATCGGTTTTCGCTGGTGTAGGTGAGCGTACCCGTGAAGGAAACGACTTGCTTCGCGAGTTCTTGGAATCAGGCGTAATCAACTATGGCGATGCTTTCAAACATTCCATGGAAGAAGGCGGCTGGGATTTGTCCAACATTGATCACCAAAAACTAGCTGATTCAAAAGCTACCTTGGTGTTTGGTCAGATGAACGAACCTCCCGGAGCACGTGCGCGTGTAGCTTTGTCAGGACTTACAATCGCTGAATACTTCCGTGATGGAGATGAGCAGTCTGGTGGCCGCGACATCCTATTCTTTATCGATAACATCTTCCGCTTTACCCAGGCTGGTTCTGAGGTATCCGCTCTTTTAGGTCGTATGCCTTCTGCAGTAGGTTATCAACCTACACTCGCCACCGAAATGGGAGCGATGCAAGAGCGCATCACATCTACTAAGCGTGGATCTATCACATCTGTTCAGGCCGTTTACGTTCCTGCTGATGACTTGACCGATCCTGCTCCTGCAACCACTTTTGCCCACTTGGATGCAACTACCGTATTGAGCCGTAAGATTGCGGAGTTGGGTATCTATCCTGCCGTAGATCCATTGGATTCCACTTCAAGGATTTTGACTCCTGCCGTTGTTGGTGAAGAGCACTACCGTACCGCACAACGCGTGAAAGAGATCCTACAGCGTTACAAGGAACTTCAAGATATCATCGCCATCTTGGGTATGGATGAATTGTCTGACGAAGATAAATTGGTAGTACACCGCGCCCGTCGTGTTCAGCGTTTCTTATCGCAGCCCTTCTTCGTTGCAGAGCAGTTCACCGGCTTGAAAGGTGTACTGGTACCAATCGAAGAAACCATCAAAGGTTTCAATATGATTATGGATGGTGAGGTTGATGAGTATCCAGAAGCAGCCTTCAACTTGGTTGGAACCATTGATGACGCCATCGAAAAAGGTAAGAAACTGCTTGCTGAAGCTAACTAATTCACCAAAACCTGAAAGTCATGTATTTGGAAATCATC
>JBJTQS010000311.1:0-2967 GCA_046075765.1 Bacteroidota bacterium | reverse complement strand
ATTCCGTGAGCGCGAAGGCAAGGTTTTGCACAAGGATTTCGAGTTGCGCATCAAAAACATCCGCGAACTGCTGAAGAAAATTGAAAAGGCGGAGCCTGCACGCATGGATGCTGTACGATCTCGTTTGGATAAAGGCTTGGCAGAAATTTCCAATAACACATCCATCGACCGGAATCGTTTTGAACAAGAAGTGATATACTATTTGGAGAAGATCGACATCACCGAGGAAAAAGTGCGCCTCAAAGCCCACTTGGATTACTTCGATGAGGTCTTGCGAGGAAAAGAATCAGCCGGTAAGAAGCTCGGATTCATCCTCCAGGAAATCGGTCGCGAAATCAACACCATTGGATCCAAGGCAAACGATGCCAGCATACAACGCCATGTGGTTGAAATGAAGGATGAATTGGAAAAAATGAAAGAGCAAACGGCTAATATCCTTTAATCGTAAATGAAGACCATAACACAACCACGGTTCTTGTTGATGGCATCTGCTTCAGTGTTGGCGTATTTCGTTATTATGTCATATTTATCCCTGTATCACGAGAGAAATCATGTATGGATAGGAGCGATTAGGGAAATAACCATCATACCGATGTTGCTTTTTTTGTTGGTTTTGATGGTGTCTACACTCTACGCCATGTGGGTACATCGACGCTCATTCGACTTGAAGTTGATGGGTTCGGTACTATTGCAAGCTGCCACCGTATTCATGATGCAAAACGCGGATAAGATATTCGGATAAGATATGGGCCAACCTCGCTTGATACTCTTTTGCGGTCCTTCCGGTAGTGGAAAAACCACTATTGTGAAATATCTGTTGGAAAACATGCCGCAGCTATCATTTTCCGTTTCGGCTACTACCCGCAAACAACGGCCCAATGAAGTAAATGGTCGCGATTATTATTTCATTTCTGTCGAAGACTTCAAAAACCGAATCGAGCAAGATGCCTTTTTGGAATGGGAACAGGTTTATGAGAACGGCTTTTACGGAACACTGAAAACAGAAGTAGAGCGCATCAACGCATTGGGCAAGGTGCCGCTTTTTGATGTGGATGTAGAAGGCGGTTTGCACATCAAGGAAAAATATGGAAGCAACCTGTTGGATGTATTCGTAAGACCACCATCGCCCGACGACTTGCGCAAGCGTTTAGTGGCAAGAGCTACCGAAACCCCCGAAAGCCTTGAGCGTCGCATCAGCAAAGCGGCCCTCGAGCTCGAATATGGACCGAAGTTCACCCATACCATTCTAAACACCACCATAGAACAAGCTTGTAAAGAGGCATCCGACCTCGTTCAACGCTTCCTATCCACGAAATGAAAACAGGCCTTTTCTTCGGCTCTTTCAATCCCGTTCATGTGGGCCATATGGTAATTGCCCAATATATGGCCGAATTCACCGATTTGGAACAAGTGTGGCTGGTGGTATCTCCCCAGAATCCGCTCAAACCTTCGGCCTCTTTGTTACAAGACTATCATCGGTTTGAAATGGTGCGCATAGCCGTGGGAGATTATCCTAAACTGAAAGCCTCAAAAATAGAATTCGGCTTACCCCGCCCTTCCTATACGGTAGATACATTAGCGTATTTACGGGAAGAATATCCAGACCGACAATTTGTGCCCATCATGGGAACCGACAACCTGGAAAACCTGCACAAATGGAAAAACTGGGAAAGCATTTTGCAGGAACATGAATTGTATGTGTATCCGCGCCCTAACCATAATGGTGGAAGTCTTGTAAGCCATCCCAAAGTAAAGTTGATAACCGGCACGCCACTAATGGAAATTTCTGCCTCCTTCATTAGAAACGCCATCTCCCAAAAAAAGGATGTACGCTACATGTTACCCCAAGAAGTGTACCGTTATTTGGACGAAATGAACTTTTACCGCAAATAGGGCAAGTGATTTAAATTGTTTATTATTGTAAGGTCAAACCCTGATTCATGCAGCCGCAAAAAGTATTGATTGTCGATGACGAACCGGATGTGGAACTTTTGTTCCGCCAGCGATTTCGTAAGGAGCTGCGCGAGGGTTCTATGACCTTCGACTTTGCTTTTTCGGCCGACACCGCTTTGGAGTATTTGAAGGGTTTGAATCCTTTTGATGTGGTATTGCTGCTTTCAGACATCAACATGCCAGGCATGAACGGTTTGGAATTGGTACGCCATGTGAAGAAGGATTTCCCGCTTCTGAAAGTCATCATGGTAACCGCCTATGGCGATGAGGCCAACCATATGGCCGCTTTAGGATATGGCACGGATGACTTCATCACCAAACCCGTTGACTTCTCATATCTGAAGGAACGGATGGCTGCCTTGGCAAAAAGCTGAAATCAGAATTGGAAGTAAATAAATGGCTGCACCTCCGTATCGGTGAGCTGGATGGATAATTGTATGGCAATGGCCAGCAGCACGAACTTCACCACAAGAGGTGTCCGATAGTGTAGGTCCCTCAAATAGTTTTTCCAGTTGAATGGCAGCAGTATTAAAATCGCCGCCACCAAGAACACGATACACAATTCTACATTTTTCCAAAACACTTCAATAAGCACTGCAGGATCTGCGTAGTGCAAAAACGAATTGTAAACCAATAATGCATCATTGAATGAAAGTGCGCGGAAGGGTACCCAAAGCAATGCCACGCAACAGAAGGTGATTACCCAACCCAACAAAGAGAAAATTACATTTGATGGAGTGTTGGGGACGAGTTTTTTCCAAAGTTTGTGAATTACCAGCAACAAGCCGTGTGCAACACCCCAGAAAACAAATTTCCAGTCGGCGCCATGCCAAAAACCACCGATGAGCATGGTTAACACCAAGAAGCAAAGCTGTGCTATAAAACCTTTTCGGTTGCCACCCATAGGGATGTATATGTAATCGCGAAGCCAGCTCGACAATGAAATATGCCAACGCCTCCAAAACTCTGCAATGTCTCTTGAAAAATATGGATATGAAAAATTCCTTAATAATT
>JBJTQS010000310.1:0-9890 GCA_046075765.1 Bacteroidota bacterium | reverse complement strand
TTTTGGAATGCAAAAGTTTTGCTGAAGTCCAACTTGTTATTGTAGTCAGGAGTGGTGCCATCTCCATCATACATGCTTTCGCAGATATCAATTCCTTCCGCGGCCAGCGCTATGTCGTAGCTGTCAGTGCCAGAACACATGGTAAACAAGAATCCTCCTCCTGCGGTGAAATCCTTTATTTTTTTAGCCACTGCAAGTTTCAGTTGGGAAACCTTCTTGAAGCCTAAGCTATTGGCAAGTGCCTCCATAGATCGAACTTGCTCTTGATACCATGGAGCGTTCCTAAACATGGCATAAAACTTACCATATTGCCCTGTGAAATCTTCGTGATGGAGATGAAGCCAATCATATAGTGGAAGCTTTCCAGCAATGATTTCTTCATCGTAAATGATCTCGTATGGAATCTCGGCGTAAGTTAAAGCCAAGGTTACGGCATCATCCCAGGGCAGCTTGTTTTTCGGAGAATATACAGCCACCTTGGGTGCTTTCTCCATTCGCACAACTTCCATGTTTACTTCAGGATCGCCAATTTCAACGCGAATGGAATTAGCTTGCGCATCGGCAATAACGGAAAATGAAACGCCACGAATTACGCACTCAGATTCCAGGCTTTTGGAGTATGGGAATAGAAAGCTGCCACCTTTGTAATTCAGCAGCCATTCCATGGTTCCACCTTGCTTATTCAATTCCCAATAGGCGATTCCATAAGCCTTCAAATGGTTCTTTTGGGATTCATCCATTTGAATGAGCAAGTGCGAAGCAATCGATTGGCTTGAGAAAATAAGCCAGAAAATTAGTAGTGTTATGTGCTTTCTCTTGAACATCAGAATGGGCGACTGTCTCCAGATTTATCGGAATCGTTCAAATCATTCATGTCATTCATTTTCGACCCCCTTGTAACGCGATCTGCATCCTGGTTCCGGGGAATAGGACTAAGGCTCTCGTCTTTTAGCTCATAAGAATCAAGATCCTCGAATCGGGTAAGGCTGCCAATGAACTTGAGGTTAACCGATGTGGTTGCCCCGTTCCTGTTTTTGGCAACACTTATCTCTGCAATCCCCTTGGTGGAGTTGCCGTTTTCATCTTGGTCGAGCTCGTAGTATTCTGGACGATAGATGAAGAGTACCATGTCGGCATCCTGCTCTATGGCTCCTGATTCACGAAGGTCGGATAGCTGAGGCTTCTTGCTACTTCCTCTTGTTTCTACGGCACGGCTGAGCTGTGATAATGCAATGATAGGCACGCTTAGTTCTTTTGCGATGGCTTTTAAGGAACGCGAAATGGTGCTGATTTCTTGTTCACGGTTGCCGATTTTTGAATCGCCACCTGCCACCATGAGTTGCAAATAATCGATGATGATCATACTGACCTTCTTCTCGGCTACCAATCTGCGACACTTGGCGCGAAGCTCGAAAACGGATAAAGCAGGAGTGTCATCAATATACAGAGGTGCGTCGAGCAATGGCTTGACCTTGGAATTTAATTGCTCCCATTCATAGCTTTCGAGTCTGCCTTTTCTGATTTTGTCGGATGTGATACCTGTTTCTGAGGAAATCAATCGGTTCACCAATTGAACGGAAGACATCTCCAATGAAAAAAAGGCTATAGGATTTCCATATTTAACAGCAGCGTTCCTGGCTACGGAAAGTACGAAGGCGGTTTTTCCCATACCGGGACGGGCCGCTATGATGATCAGGTCTGATTTTTGCCAACCCGCAGTAACACGGTCAAGTTCTGTGAATCCACTGGGCACACCGGTAACACCTTCTTTTTGATTGGCTGCGATTTCGATTTCCTTCATTGCTTTTGACACCAATGAGGTCATGTCTTCGTAGTTGCGTCGGATGTTGCCTTCAGCTATTTCAAACAAGTTACTTTCCGCCTTATCGAGCATTTCCAACACATCTTTGTTGTCTTCATAGGCATCTCGGATGGTCTCACCTGAAATACGTATCAATTCACGCTGTATGTGCTTTTGCAGAATGATGCGAGCATGGTATTCGATGTTTGCGGCAGAAGCAATGCGACTGGTAAGTTGTGAAATGTAGAAAGCCCCTCCAACAATTTCCAAATTGCCGTTTTTCTTGAGAGCCTGAGTAACGGTTAAGATATCGATGGGCTGGTTTTTGTGAAACAACTCATGAATTACTTCGAATATCAAACGATGGGCATCTTTGTAAAAGCAATCAGGCTTTAAAATGTCAATAACTGCAGACAAGGCATCTTTTTCAAGCATCAATGCACCTAATACCGCTTCTTCCAAATCAACAGCTTGAGGAGGCAATTTTCCTGAGAAGCTTGCTAGCTGTACGGGAGCTTGCTTTTTCTTATCGTTTTTTCGACTCTTATCTTGATTGATTTCCATGTTTAGTGCTATGTATTCAAATTTAAAAAACCTGCCATTGGACAGGTTGGGTGTGGGAAACTTTTAAAAGGCTGTAATGAAGCAGGTAAAGACAGGGGCACACCTGTTTTATTCCTCAATTACACCCATGGAACAGAATTTTTCAATCCTTTTGTCAATCCTTGATTGAGGGTCCAGTTTGGAAAGTTCTTCCAAAAGTCCTTCAACCTTGTCACGGACAGTTTCAAACATGTCTGTGGGATTAGAATGGGCTCCACCCAGTGGTTCTTTGATTATATCATCAATAAGTCCCAAGCCTGACATGTCGTTTGCTGTGAGTTTGAGTGCCTCGGCAGCCTTTTCCTTATTGTCCCAATTTCTCCATAATATAGACGAGCAGGACTCTGGTGATATTACCGAATACCAAGTGTTTTCCAACATCAGAACCCGATCTCCGATACCGATTCCCAAAGCTCCACCAGACGCTCCTTCTCCTATGATGACACATATTACAGGAACTTTCAGAATTGACATTTCATAGAGATTCCTTGCAATTGCCTCTCCTTGTCCTCTTTCTTCTGCTTCCAGACCAGGAAACGCTCCGGGTGTATCTATGAAGGTGACAATCGGCTTGTTGAATTTTTCAGCCAATTTCATCAGTCTTAAGGCTTTTCTATATCCCTCTGGGTTGGGCATTCCGAAGTTGCGGTACTGCCTCATTTTGGTATTGTTGCCTTTCTGTTGACCGATAAACATGACGCTTCGGGGTCCCATCATTCCGAACCCACCAATCATGGCCTTGTCATCTTTTACGCCACGATCCCCGTAAAACTCCATGAAAGAGCCCTCACTTAGGGCGTTGATGTAGTCCAATGCATAAGGTCTCTCCGGATGTCTGGATAGTTGTACCCTTTGCCATGGTGTAAGGTCAGAGTAGATTTTTTTCCTAGCCTCCGCCATTTTTTTTTCGATTTCAGCGATCAAACTCGTCACATCCACCTTGCCTTTTAGGCCTAATTGCTTAGCCTTTTCTAGCTGATCGTTAAGCTCTTCAAGTGGTTTTTCAAAATCCAGGTAAGCCATAGGGTTTGTATTGCTATCAGTCACAAATATAATCAACGGCACTCAAATGGTAATGTACTTTTCTTTCGTTTTCATTTATTAAATTCGCTCCACAACTTCCGTCGGATGATCTGTTTTCCAAATGCAAAGATCAACCTGGGTCTCAGGGTGCTCCGAAAGCGGGCTGATGGGTACCATGATATTGAGACCGTATTTTTCCCAATCCCTTTGTGTGACATACTTGAGCTTGTTCATTTAGAGGAAGGGTCCGTTAAAGGTCAATACTTGGAATTGAAAAATTCTCGAAGGCTTTATTACTCCTATTCTGGAAACTCGGTGGTTGAAAATCCTGCAAATGATTTGTCAGTGAGGGCAATTATGGCTTTTGACAATGAGTTCGGTGTTTCGCATGATTTGTTTTTACATCTTCACAAGAATATACCAGCAGGTGCTGGACTTGGAGGTGGATCATCTGACGCCGCTTATGCATTGATGATGATCAATGCTTTGGAGGGTAACAAAATTGATGAATCTACTTTGGCAAATCTGGCTGCTTCTTTGGGAAGCGATTGCCCTTTTTTCATTTTCAATCAGCCTTGTTTTGCCAGCGGTCGTGGAGAGGTTCTGGAGCCAATTGACATTTCACTATCTGGTTTACATTTGGTTTTGGTTAAGCCTACCTTTGGTGTCTCAACTGCGGAGGCTTATTCAGGTGTAATTCCAAGCCACAATCCTGCTTCGTCCAGTTTGATTGATGTCGTGAAGTCGCCAATTGATTCATGGAATGGAGCTCTTGTTAACGAATTCGAAAAGGGTGTTTTCGCAGCACATCCTCAGTTGCAGCATATAAAAAACACGCTGAATGAATCGGGTGCTTTGTATGCCTCCATGAGTGGTAGTGGCTCTACTATGTTTGGGTTATTCAAAGACGAACCTGAGTTTGGAAGGGCATTCAATGGTTTTTTTGTTTTTAAAACGGTTTTGTGAGAAAAATGAAATCGAAGTCATTCATTATTACTTTAACGTTGGTGTTCATGGCCACCTTTTCCATTGCGAACGAATGGCCAATATTGAAAACTTCCATCGAAAAGGCCTTTGATTCATATCATAATAAAAACTACGCATCAGCTAAGATTGGTTTTGAAAATTCGGAGCATGTTTTTCCGGCACTTTCTGCCTATGGTTTGTCTATGTGTTTTGCTAATGATTCAACTGGTAAAATAGATTTAGACTCTGCTTATTTGATGGTTAAAAAAGCAATAGCCTTATGGGAGAATGCTTCCAAAAGGGAAAGTAACGTGGCCAAACGGCTTTCGATTTCAATTGCTGATTTCTATTCCTTTCAGGACACTGTTACACAAAAGGCCTTTAACAAGGCATTGTCATCTGGAACCCAACAGGCTCTCGACAGCTTTATCCTTGTATTTCCAGTCAAGGAGTTTGTAGACTCAGCAGTTTCTGTTAGGAACAGAATCGCATTCGAAGATGCTGAAAAGGATGGGACCGCTGCATCTTATCTCGCTTATATGAATAGGTTTCCCGAATCTTCCTATTTTTCCATATCCAAAAACCGCTATTACAGATTGCTGTATGATGAATCAGTCAGGGGCGGTAGTATCGGAGAGTATGAGGTTTTTATTCGGAGCTTTCCCGGCAATCCATATGTTCATGATGCATGGCGAAAATTGTTTTCACTATCAACCAGAAATAGTAGCGAAGAGAAACCCTATCTTGATTTTTTAGGCAACTACCCATCAACTCCGCTGATCGAAGATGTATGGTTCATCATTCGCGAAAATTATTTTCTCAGAAATCCAATTAAAAGCAAAGACGATTTTATTCGTCAGTTTCCGCAATGTCCCGTGGATTTCGAAAATGTATCGGAATTGGAATTGAGAAATGGAGCACTGCTTCCTTTTAGCCTTGGAGGAAGTTGGGGTTTTTTGGATAGCATTGGGTCCATTGTTGTAAAACCCAATTATTCAATCGTACATGCATTCAATGGCGGCTTGGCACGGGTTGTTGATCATTCAAAAACAGGTTTTGTGAATGTTAAAGGTGAGGAAGTGGTAAAGCCTTATTTTGATTCAGCAACTGATTTCATACAAGGCTTTTCTGTGGTTTCCGAAAGCGGAAGATATGGGATAATTGACCGCAGGGGCAATACCGTGGTCCCTGTTAGTAATGATTCATTGTCAATCGCTGGTGAAAACACTTTCATCCAATATCGCTCTGGTCGTTGCAATTACCTGAATAGAATGGGTGAGCAATTGTCTGATTCTGTTTTTGTGAGTTGTGGTGAAATGTTGAATGGTGCATCTGTTTGCTACAACGGAATGGGATATGGTCTAATTCGCAACGATGGGCGTTTGGTTTTGCAATGTGACTTTAGGGATGTAATAAGGCTGTCTGATTCAAGGTTTTCAATTTCAAAGGGCGATAAATTTGCCTTAGCCGATACCGGTGGAAACATTCTTACACAATTCATTTTTGATGCTATTGGTGAATTCAGTTCCGGTTTGGCAGCAGCATCGATTGGTGGCAAATTTGGATACATAGACCAAAGGGGTAGAACCAAGATACCGTTTATTTATCAAGTATTGGACGGCTTTCCCGCCTCCGCAAAGTTCAATGGTGGTTATGCTGTTATAAGTTTATCCGGCGCTTTCGGTATTGGAGACACAAGTGGTAATGTTGTAATTGCGGATTCCTTTAATCGCGTTGATTTGTTGGAAAACGGATTCGCCATAGTATATGATTCTACTTATGGTGCACTGTTGGAGATTGAGAATGATCGCTTTTTGACTGAATCCATTTTTGATACAGCTGGTGTGTTTTCTTTTGGTTCATTACCTGTAAGAGTTGGCGATCATTGGGGTGCAATTGATAAATCAGGCAATTATCTTGTTGAGCCTCGTTATTTCTCCATCACTCCGCTTCCAAATGGATATCATATAGTGGCAGCAGAAAATGGTTATGGCATCAAGGATAATAAATCAGGTGGTGTTTTGGTGGCAGAGTATGACGCTGCTGATTTTATGTTTGGACGTTATGTAAAATTGATACAAGCTGGCAACATACATTGGTTTGATACCAACACAGGAAGCTTGATAACAACTCAGAACAATGAATTCATACAACAAGATAAGTAGGGAGCTACTTGAGAAATTTACTGCAATTTGCGGGATTGAATACGTTTTCACTTCAGAGGATGTTTTACACGAACACGGCAAGGATTATACGGAGGATTTGTTGTTTTATCCTGAAGTGGTGATTAGGCCATCTTCAGAGGAAGAGATCTGTGCAATCATGCGTTTGTGTAACGAGCAGATGATTCCTGTTACTCCAAGGGGAGCGGGAACCGGTTTGAGCGGAGGTGCACTTCCTTCCCATGGTGGTGTCGTTGTTTCCACTACACGTCTTAATCGTATTTTGGAGATTGACGAGCGCAATTTGCAAGCAACCGTTGAGCCGGGAGTGATCAACCAGGTTTTCAAGGATGCTGTTTCTGAAAAAGGTCTGTTTTACCCTCCAGATCCCGCTAGTCGCGGTTCTTGTTTTCTGGGAGGAAATCTCGCCGAATGTGCAGGAGGTCCGGCTGCAGTGAAATACGGTGTTACAAAGGATTATGTCCTGAATGTCCGCATGGTACTGCCTACTGGCGAGGCTATATGGACTGGAGCCAACGTGTTAAAGAACTCCACTGGATATAATTTGACTCAATTGGTTGTTGGGAGCGAAGGGACATTAGGTATCATCACGAAAATCGTTTTCAAGTTAATTCCTAAGCCATCAAATGACTTGTTGATGCTAGTTCCATTCACTTCTCCTGAAGCGGCTTGTTTGGCGGTATCGGCTGTTTTTCGCGCAGGAATCACTCCTTCGGCCATGGAATTCATGGAACGTGATGCCATTGATTATGTTCTTAAGTACGTTGATGTTTCTCTTCAAATCCCAGAAAATGTAAAAGCGCATTTGCTTATTGCTGTTGATGGAAATGATTTGGAAAGCTTATTCAAGGATTGTGAAAGAATCAGTGAGGTAATGGATCAGCATGGTGCTGTTGAAGTTATTTTTGCTGACACCGATAAACAGAAATCCGAATTATGGAGAATGAGACGTGCAGTTGGAGAAGCTGTTAAATCACATTCTATATACAAAGAAGAAGATACGGTCGTTCCACGCGCAGAACTCCCTAAGTTACTTGCCGGAGTAAAGTCAATTGGTGAAAAATTTGGCTTTAAGTCGGTTTGCTATGGACATGCTGGAGACGGCAACTTACACGTGAATATAATTCGAGATAATCTTTCCGATGATGACTGGAATGTGAAGGTGCCATTGGGGATACGTGAGATATTCAAACTATGTGTTGAGCTAGGTGGAACGATTTCGGGTGAGCATGGGATTGGTCTGGTTCAAAGGGATTACCTTGATATAGCTTTTGATCAAGTGCAGATGGATTTGCAGAGAGGTATAAAACGGGTTTTTGATCCCAATAATATCATGAACCCGGGAAAGATATTCCCTGATTGAAACAACATTTAATCCTTATACGACGTTTTTTAAATTATTCATAGTAATCAATTAGCTGCAAGTGAATAGAAACATAATCAAAGCATTCACCATTTTATTTTTGATGGCATTGTTCATCTGTCCCAGGGTTTCATTTTCCCAGGAAATGACAGGAATCAGTCACTCCAATTTTTCAGGAAACATGGGTATGGATTTTAATCCATCGCTTTTTGTAGGCTCTCCGTATTTATATGAATGGAATTTCCTTTCGGGCGATATTTTCATCGACAACAATTATCTATACAGAAAAAGATTGTCTGAAAGATTTGACGATGTTGACAATACTGACGGTAGTAATGACAGTCAAATTGGAACTTTTACGGATGTAGCAACAATGGATGCGTATTCCAGCATCAAGTTTAGAGGTCCCTCGTATATTCGAAATGCGGAAAAATTTTCTTGGGGTATACATTCGGCGCTTCGCTCAGCCACATCAGTAACTAATGCCCCTACACATTTGGTCAAGTTCATTAAAGAGGGTTACGATTACTCACCACAACACGATATTCGATATGCCTCGGATCCTTTTCGTGTCGCTTCGATGATATGGGGTGAGATAGGAGGAACTTATGGTAAAAAGATATATGAGGTACGAGAGAAAAAGTTCCTCGCTGCCGCCGCCACGCTCAAACTGATTGGCGGTTTTGATGCGGCCTTCATTGATTTCGACCAGTTGAGTTATGTGGTTACGTCACAAGATTCTTTTGACCTGGATGTGATTTCCACTACTGGCACATATGGACATTCCTTTACGGATGATGAGAACACACTGCAGAAGCCATTTAAATTGCGTGGTTATGGAGTGGGTTTGGACTTGGGGCTCACCTATTACCATAAGAGAAAACATGGTTCTGGTGATTGTAACAAATCGGCGGAAATACTGAAAAAGTATGTTTTCAGGGCTGGGTTATCAATCTTGGATATTGGAGCCGTTAGATTTGGGAAGCAAGCTGAAACCTATGCGTTTTCTTCTGATGATTTCATTTGGCCCCAAATTGATGACGCGGTAATCAATTCTGTTCAGCAATTTGATACTACTGTTAGTCAGTATGCTTTTGCAACTCCTGTTGGTTCACAAGACGATGATCGGCTTACCATTTGGCTTCCATCGGCAATTGCCTTTGATTTTGATTATTGTATCGCTCCGAAGTTTTATGCTAATGCTGCAGTGGTTGCTGCCATTCCTCTTTCATCAACAGCTATTGTAAGATCTTCCATGCTATCTGTAACACCAAGGTATGAAACACGTCAATTCGAGGTTTCGATGCCATTTATCCTGCATGAATTCAAAACCCCGCATCTTGGATTGGCTATGCGTTACAAGTGGTTTGTTATTGGTTCGGATAGAATTGGAGCATTTACAGGAATTTGGAATAATACCGGATACGATTTATTCTTCGGCTTCAAGTTGAACGTATGCGAAAAAGGTGGCAAGAGATCTCCCTCATGCCCTGCCTATTCACAACTGTAATTATTATTTCTTGAAATTTCCTGCTACCACCAATTCTTTTCCGCCAGAAGAGTAGTTGTAAAATCCTTGTCCAGATTTTCTACCAAGATTTCCTGAAACAACCATGTTCACCAGCAAAGGGCAGGGCGCATACTTCGGGTTTCCGAAGCCATCGTGCATGACTCTGAGTATCGACAAACAAACATCCAAACCAATAAAATCCGCAAGTTGCAGAGGGCCCATTGGATGAGCCATGCCCAACTTCATAACAGTATCAATTTCCTCTACTCCTGCAACACCTTCATATAGGGCATAGATGGCTTCATTGATCATTGGCATGAGTATGCGGTTAGCAACGAAGCCAGGATAATCATTCACTTCAACTGGTGTTTTGCCGAGTTTTCGCGAACATTCGAAAATGGTTGAGGTGACTTCATCTGATGTGCTATATCCTCTGATAAC
>JBJTQS010000309.1:0-2603 GCA_046075765.1 Bacteroidota bacterium | reverse complement strand
GGGGGTTTTTGTTGGACCAGGTCGTGGTTCAGCAGCTGGATCTGCCGTGGCATATTGTACGGGCATCACCAATATCGACCCAATTAAATACAATTTGCTGTTGGAGCGTTTTCTGAATCCCGACAGGAAGTCGATGCCCGATATCGATACTGATTTTGATGATGATGGCCGCCAAAGGGTAATCGACTATGTGGCGGCAAAATATGGCAAAAAGCAAGTGGCTCAAATTGTAACCTATGGTTCGATGGCTGCCAAAATGAGTATCAAAGACGTTGCCCGTGTTTTGGATTTGCCTCTAGCCGATGCTAATGCCTTGGCTAAATTGGTTCCCGACAAATCGGGGATTTCTCTTGATCGTGTCATGAATGCACCCGTTGAAGGTGCTGACGGACTAAAGGAAAAGGATCAGCTAGGCGCGGATGATATACAAAACATCAAGAAGCTACGGGAATTACATAAGGGTGAGGACCTGCGCGCCAAAACCATTACCGAGGCGCTCATATTGGAAGGCTCAGTTCGTGGAACTGGTATACATGCCGCCGGTATCATCATTGCTCCAAAGGATTTAACAGAGCTCATACCAGTAGCAGTTGCAAAGGATTCGGATTTGTTAGTTACCCAGTATGAGGGTAAGGTTATCGAGGATGCCGGCGTAATTAAGATGGACTTCTTAGGATTGAAGACACTTACCATTATTAAAACGGCCCTTGAACTTATTAAAAAAAATCATGGAGTCTCCATCGACATTGATACGATTCCACTGGATGATGCCAAAACATTTGCTATATACCAAAGGGCCGAGACGAACGGGACATTCCAGTTCGAATCTGCAGGAATGCAGAAGTATTTGAAGGAACTTAAGCCGGATAAGTTCGAGGATTTGATCGCGATGAATGCCTTGTATCGTCCAGGTCCGATGGAATACATTCCCGATTACATCGCTCGTAAGCATGGCCGCCAAGCAGTATCCTACGACTTGCCGGATATGGAGGAATATCTGAAGGAGACATACGGAGTTACGGTATATCAAGAACAGGTGATGTTACTTTCGCAGAAGCTTGCGGGGTTCACCAAAGGTGATGCTGATACCCTGCGAAAAGCAATGGGAAAAAAGCAGATCGAAGTCCTGAACAAAATGAAATCAAAGTTCATGACAGGCTGTCAAGAGCGTGGACATGATATTAAAAAGTGTGAGAAGATATGGACCGATTGGGAGGCCTTTGCCCAATACGCGTTCAACAAGTCTCACTCCACTTGCTATGCATTCGTTGCCTATCAAACAGCATATTTGAAAGCGCATTATCCAGCTGAATTCATGGCTGCGGTACTTACACATAACCTTTCCAACATTGAGAAAATAACATTCTTTATGGAGGAGGCAAAAAGAATGGGACTAAGGGTATTGGGTCCTGATGTAAATGAGTCGGATTTGCAGTTCTCGGTCAATTCTAAAGGTGAAATTCGTTTCGGACTTGGCGCTGTTAAGGGAGTGGGAGAGAGTGCTGTTGAGTCTTTGGTGGCGGAACGCGTCGAAAAAGGTCCTTACAAAGGGATGTTGGATTTTGTTTCCCGTGTGAACCTGCGTAATGTAAACAGAAGGTGTTTGGAAAGCTTAGTTTTTGCGGGTGCCTTTGATTTCGATGCTTCAGCACACCGCGCTCAATGGTTCGAAAAAGATACGCGTGATAATAACACTTCAAACCTTGATAAGGTAATTCGATATGGTAATGGCATGCAGGATACAAAGCAGTCACAACAGGTTTCTTTGTTTGGTGATGCATCTGAAGTGGACATGCCTGCTCCAAAATTTGTACCTGCACAACCTTGGTCAGAAATACAAAAACTGCGTTTTGAAAAAGATGTAGTAGGCTTTTACCTTTCCGGACATCCGCTAGACTCGTTCAAAAAGGAAATGGAGTGCTTCTGTAACATTGAAATTTCTGAACTGTCGGATTTGGTAAAACTTAAAAACAAGGAGATCGCTTTCGCCGGTATTATAACCAGTGCCGACCATCGGATGACCAAGACCGGGAAGCCATTCGGCGTCATGTTTATCGAGGATTTTTCTGGCTCCTTTGAGCTAGCGATTTTCGGTGATGACTACTTGAAGAACAGGAATTTCATGGAGAAGGAATATTTCTTGTACATCAAGGCCAAAGTACAGGCCCGGTTTGGCGATGAAACCAAACTTGAGGTCAAGGTTGCATCCATGAAAATGCTACCTGACTTGGGAAACAGTATGGCTAAAGGGGTAGTTGTAAATCTGGATCTTAAAAATTTAGATCAACAGACCATCGAGGATATGGCTACGGTTACCCAAAGGCACCCTGGCAAGCTGCCACTTAGAGTCATAGTCAGAAATGAAGACCAAAAGGTTGAGATGGTTTCCAAAACATTGAAGGTCAACTTTAACAATGATTTGTTCCATGAATTGGATCAGATAGTGAATGTCAGCTACCGTATTGAAAACTGACAACCTGTCGGAAATGCTGAATTGGTATCCAAATTGATAACTTCGTAACGTTAAAATCTAAAAAAACATAAAAATGGCTATTGAACTCACTGACGCTAATTTCGATGAAATCGTATTGAACTCTGATAAA
>JBJTQS010000308.1:0-7485 GCA_046075765.1 Bacteroidota bacterium | reverse complement strand
GGAAAAAAAGTAATATCGGCGGTAGCAGTAGCGGGAGGCGAAACCTGTATCTTAAATTCGTCGGCGGGAGGCTTGTCCACGAACGGTGCGAACCGTAAGATTGGTCGGCCCGGGGGTGTAGCCATGTGCGACAAGACCAATCAAACGGTTGGCGTTCGTGGTGCACTTTTTGGTTACTTTTTGGGCAAGCAAAAAGTGACAAGAAACGCCGTGGGCAAGTGTCACTTTAATGTTGCGTGAGCATTAACATTATTTCGTTCAATATTGCCGTCATTAGATTTTTGCGCCCTTTGCGTGAAACAAGAAATTTCGTTGAGGCAATTGGCCGCGAGGGTAACTTGTTACATGTCACCCTTCGGCAGGCTCAGGGCGGCGCTTGTCACTTGTTACACCTAACTCAAACGCATGAAAAATTGAACCGCAGTGTAATACTATTTAAAATCCTCCCCTTGTTAAAGCCACCGCCAAGCCAAGAGGTATCGAAACAACAACCGATCCCACTACCACATTGGCAAATATCCGTTTCCGGTTTTGTTCCCTTGCATGTTTGATGAAGCTCGATAGATATTCAGGATTGCTTTTATGTGGGTTGCCCATCATCCCCAATTTATCTTGTTCAATTGGCTTAACGCTTTGTCGCATCGCATAAGCGAGTCCAAACGCTGGTGTGCCCAGTATACTTGCAAAAAATGTCTTAGAACCCACTACATGGTCACCTTGGTAAAAACGCAACACATGCTCGTAAGCTAAGCTGTCTATGCCTTTTGTCGTATTCGGAAGCAAACCATACGCCTCCGGACCGTATATCACCTGCTCCCACTGATTGGTTGAGTCGGCACTGCATATGTGCATGATATTATCTTTTTGAATGGACTTCTCAGAATTCGAACCTAGGCTGTTTTTGTATCGAACTTTCAATTTATCCATTCGAGTGATGAACACAGCTTTTTTGTGACCTCCCCAATAAACTATGGTATCCTGTGCTATCGATACAAAAGGTAGCCGCAAAAACATCAAGCAAATCCAATATTTATTCAAATACATTTTTATTTTTTCGCAAGATTAAGTCCGATTAAACGCTCTTGCCATGATGCACATCATACTTGGCATAATTGTTTAATAAATTAGGATAAAACCGTTGTGCTGTTAAATTTGTTACCATTCCAAATTCAGTCAAAATGATCAAACGGATTTTCACTATCGCAATAACACTTTTATGTTCTAACCTGATTTCGGCACAACCGACCTTCCAATGGTTTCAGAGCAATCCGGTGGTGGCTTCGCAATTTAATTTCGCCAACTCACGTGTCGCCACCGGCTCTGGTACCTCCTTCTGGCACGCGCAATTCGACACATTCCCTGCAAATACACAGCAATACGGTTCGTACGCCATTCGCAGGGTGGATGCATCAGGAACGGTATTCAGCCAATTCCAGCTCGGCAACAAGGTTGATATTACCGAAATCGAAGAGATAGGTGGCGATGTGTTGGTGTCTGGCATCTTCTATGATACCCTTTCCATCAACGGCGTGTTTTTGGATGCCGATACGTTTAGCTCGGCCTTCATCAACAATGCAACATTCATTACACGGCTCACTGCAACCGGTAATGTGGTGTGGTATCGTAACCTTACCAGTTATGCGCCCTTCGGACTTAATTTGTATTGCATGGGAATTGCTCCCAACGGCAAAGTGTACTATGGAAGCAACCAGCCAGGCAGCGGTTCGCGTGTGATTCGCCTTAACGGATCAACAGGATTCCCCACCGATTCGTTTGTGGTTGCGGGTGCTGTTAATGTGAGTGACATAGGATTCGACAATGCTGGCAACTTGTATATTGTTGGTGCAGCTGGAGGGCCACAACTTTGGCAGATAGGAAGCTTTGATATCAATGTGCCCTATTCATACGCCATATACATGGCCAAGATCCTTCCAGGCAATATCGTGAAATGGGTCCGTTTCACACAAGACATCACTTTTCCTCGACCGCAATTGCTGATAAATGGAGATGGATCTTCCTATGTAGTGGGAAAACTCTTTGCAGCCACTCAATGGGATAACCTACCACTCGGAGGCGCACAATGGGTGAATGATTTTTATCTCGTTCGGGTCGACTCTTCCGGTTTTGCAGTTTGGGCTCGCGAATTGACCTTGCAACAACCCGCCATCACTGGCGATTTTAATCTTTCATTGGGTAGGCACATTGCATTATCCGAAAATCAACAAGTGACTTTGTTTGGCACCGTGCGCGGAACGGTTGATTTTGGAAACGGCATTTCCACTCCTGCAGCTACCACCTTGCAAGCACACACGGTTTTTGTTACGTTTGATTCAACAGGCACACCTGTTTGGACCAAGGCAGTACCTTCGTTGCAAACCGCAGTAGCTCCCATAGATATCATGTACCAGGATTCTGCTTGGTATTCTACTATTACTATTGGACAAACCAACAACTATTCCTTAGACAGTTTATCAATCAATACAACTGCATCAGTTAATAATCTATTAAGTCGATTATCGTTTTTGCCTGTGGTTTCCACATCGGTTTATGAGAACGGCTCAACGGATATGCTGCCTTATCCCAATCCGGCAACCGATGAAATTTTTCTAACAGGATTAGATTTACACCATATGGAAGTGATTTCAGTAAATGGAAAAACAATGCCCGTAACATTCCAATCAACAGCTACTGGTGTCAAGGTGTTTGTGCACCAACTTGCTGCAGGATTTTACATAGGATTGGCTTATGACCGAGATAACAAAATAAAGCCTTTCCGTTTTCAGGTGGTGCGTTGATGTGCTAACCAAAATGGTTTTTCAATAGGTGAATGAGTTAACTGCAATTTAACTTTTATCGCACGGCAACTTAAAATTGCCCTGATACTTTGGCGCCCAATATGACCAACCAGGCCCAAAGAAAAATTGTGATTTTGGATGAGGACAAGGATCCCATATCCTATATGGAGGGCTTAGGAAGCTTGGATGCTGAAGCAAACACGATGGAGTTGATCATTGATAAACCGGCTTATAATGCTTACCTGAACCGCGAACGCATCGATTTTCCTAAGAAGGAATTTGAAGTATTGATGCTGTTGGCATCCAACCCGAGAAAGGTTTTTAAGCGTGATGAGATATTACGCACCATCTGGGGCAAAAACCATAGACCACAAGACTCACGTTCGTTGGATGTTCATATACGCATGCTGCGCCGCAAGCTTGGCGATAACTTCATAACTACTATTCGCGGAGTAGGTTACAAGTTGGAGAGGTGATGCTTTTCGTGTCTAAAAGTATGGTCTTAAAACGGAATATCATACGTTTTGTATGTATGGTGTTTTGCGCATGGCCTTTCCTAACATTCGCTCAAAAACCGGGATTGAAGGGTATAGTGGTAGAGCGATATTATGTAACCGACAAGCTTGACTCGTCTGTTTCCTTGTTACCAAACCTCCCCGCAGGCTCTGTCACTTACAGAGTTTTTGTCGATATGGAAAAGGGATATCGATTTCAGGCGGTATTTGGAAGCGAAGGCCATCCTATGCGGATTGCAACTTCAACATCATTTTATAATCAACCAGTTCACGGAAACAATTTGGCTAATTTGATATATGACGCCTCCCTGCCTTCTTCCACTGCTATGTTAGATAGTTGGATCAGTGTAGGTGCTGCATCGTCTGTGCATTTAGGTGTGATGAAGGTTGATGATGACACTGTGGGAAACATTGCAAACAAAAGGCTTGCATTATCCAACAAAGATGCCTCTGCAGGCTTGCCTTTAACGGAAAGAGATGGATTGAAACGGATTCGCTTAGGCGCAGAAATGCCAAGGGTTACAGCGCTTAACATCGACTCATTACTTTACGAACTTAAAAACCCATCCTCGTTACCTCAAGGCTATGCTTTCGAAACCGAAAACGGTTCATGGGCATGCATAGGTGGTTCTTCCAATGAAACCGATACGTATAATCGAGTATTGATAGGCCAATTCACCACCTCAGGAGATTTTTCTTTCACATTAAATTTACAGCTTGGAAAGCCAGGCGGCGGCTACGAACAATATGTTGCCGATAAGCCTTTTGGTGCCCAGCTGACAAGCTCTTCATTGAAATTTTCGTCGCGTTGATTTAAGGCGCAATTAACAATCGTATCACATTGTTGGACATTTCATCAAACATCCTAATAGGGTGTTGATAATATTAAGGTAAAGAAATCTTCAAATCCAATTATTGGCTTTGATAGAATTTCGCATCAAAATTAAAATAACTGAAAAATCATGAAAAAACATCTATCCGTATTGATTCTTGTATTGGCCATGTTTGGCATATCAAAGCCTTCCTTTGCTCAAGGTTTGGAGGGAATCGTGGTTGAAAAATATTACATCTCTAATGCCAATGATGCTTCTGTAAACAGCACAGGAGGTGTATTGCCTGTTGGATCTGTGACTTACCGCGTATTTGCAGATTTGGCTCCAGGGTATCAGTTTCAAGCGGTTTATGGAGATGCCAACCATGAATTACGATTGGAAACCACCACGCTTTTCTTTAATAACGAAGATCGCGGCGCACCCTTCCCGACATTCAGTAAGAATTTTTGTGATGACAATACCGTGATGCTGGATTCATGGATTTCGGTTGGCGCTGCTTGTGCCAGCAACTATGGAGTATTGAAAGTGAATGATGATGGTGTTGCAACAGTTGTAAATAATGATGGCGTTCTTCTGAATAATGATCCATTGATGGGCATTCCGTTGACACAACAAGACGGTTTCATAGCCGGAACCCCGCAGCCTGTTACAGCGGTAAATGTAACCGCTTTGGAAACCATGTTGGACGCCCAAAACGATGGCACAAATGGTCCATTGTTCAGCACAAACAATGGCTCATGGGCATCACTGAGCGGTTCATCAGGTGTAGACCCTTTACTGAACCATGTATTGTTGGCACAAATCACAACAGACGGAACCTTCTCTTTCAAATTGAATCTGCAAATACGGAATGCATCTACTTTTCAAGTTGAGAATTATGTAGCCCAAAATCCAATCGGAAATGAAATCCTGGAACCAACCCTTACGTATTCTTCCACAGGGTCTTCAATCACAAACATAGTGAACCAGCCTCGCTTGAACATTTATCCCAACCCGGCAAACGAAACTCTTTGGCTGGAGTTGCGCAACGCCGATGCATCCGAATATCTGATTTCAGACCTCACAGGCAACATCATTTACGGAGGAGAAATCATGAGTGGAAACAATGCTGTAGATGTTTCAGGATTAGCCCAAGGAAGTTACTTTATCAGATTATCGAACAGCACCACTGTAAGCAAATTCATCAAGCTTTAATGTTTTTTTAATTCCCATCAATGCCGTCATGAAAAGGTTTTTATTGTTGATCTGTTGCTGTTTCATTGGCGGAATGGCGTTTTCACAGGGAATAGTTCGGGGAAAGATAACCGATGAGACCGGTCAGACAGTAATCGGTGCAACCATTGTGTTGAAATCAAATCCAGGGATCGGTACAGTAACGGATTTTGATGGCAATTACAGTCTTAAGATTAGCGAGTCCACGCCACAGCTTTTGGTGGTTTCATTTATAGGGTACCAAAAAATTGAAGAGTCTGTGAATCCACTGGCGAATGCCGTTGTGATTCGAAACTTCAGTCTTGTGCCCCAATCTCAAGAAATCATTGGCGTGGAAATCACCGCCAAAGCCAGCCGCGAGAAGGATACGTATATGGAAAAGATGAAGATTAACTCTGCCACTACCATAGATTATATCTCCTCTGAAACCATACGTAAAACAGGTGACTCGCAAGTGTCAAGCGCTGTAGCTCGTGTTCCTGGAGTTTCTTCCTCGAGTAATGGTTTTATAACCGTTAGAGGAATAGGTGACCGGTATATAAAAACGACGCTCAATGGTTCGGTGATACCAACATTGGATCCGTTCACCAATAACATCAGGCTTGACCTCTTTCCAACAAGTTTGGTTGATAATGTTACATTGGCTAAAACAATGAAAGGGGATTTGCCTGGCGATTGGGCTGGAGCCTATCTATCGGTTTTGACAAAAGATTATCCAGATCAGCTTACTTTGAGTTTGGAATCCACAGTCGGCTATAATAGCCAAAGCACTTTTAAAAATATTTTAAGCAGTGACCGCAGTTCAACAGATTGGCTTGGTTTCGACAATGGGTTTCGTGATTACGATCACGAGTCGTTTGTGGCACCTCGTCCTGATCCTACCTTGTATGAAGAGCTTGTTGCGTTAGGTCTTGGGCCTTATTTCGCATCTATTGGTGTAACCTCTCCATGGTCTCCAGGCTCCACGGCAGGTGAAACCTATTTCAACCTGGGATTGGTTCAACTGGGTCTATTGCCTCCCGCACTGATCAATGACCCCAATGCAGTGGCAGATGCGCGAGATAATTATTTCAACGGTCCTTATCAAAACCAGGCATTCCAAACAATCAATACTCCTGCTGTTAAATCCGCTCAGGAATTGCCGAACAATTGGGCCAACTATTACAAAAGGGCTCCAATGGATTTCAGCCAGTCCTTTTCGGTAGGCAATCAGGTAAACCTGTTTGGAAAGCCATTTGGGTTTTTGACCGGATTCCGACTTTATGGAAGCACCAGGTTTGATCCTTCTTCTGTTGTTAGCAGGGCCACCACAGTTGGGACTGGTGGATATACCGTTAAGTCTGCCCTTGCCCAAGAGGCAAGTGTTTTCAACAATGGTTGGAGTGCACTTGCCAATCTGGCCTACAAGCCTAGCAATAACCATAGCGTATCGGTCCTATTCATGCCAAACATGACCGGGACCAATAGGCTCCGAAATTCTCAAACCACTGTGGGGCTCGACGGTTTATTCCCGTTGAATGTATCGCAATTTTATGAAGAGCGGAAGCAATTCATTTATCAGTTCAAGTACGAGGGTTATATCCCATCATGGAAAACAAAGTTAGAGGCCAATGCATCCTATACGGATGGTAGTTCCAATGCCCCGGATTTCAAGACATTCACGTATTATAAAAAGCAAGACGGTTATCAAGTCGATCTTACCGAGTCGGGAACATTCCGCTATTTCAGGAATCTTGATGAAGACATTTTTGATTCGCAGTTATCGGGTGAGTTGCCCATAGGTGAAAAGCCTGGCTTGTCGCGCAAACTCAAGTTAGGAGGTTCCTATACCTGGAATGACCGCGCTTACCGGCAGTACAATTATGAGGTAAAATACGATAATACAACCAATAATTTCACGTTGCCCGATAATGATGTGTCTGCATTTTTGGATATATCTACATTCGGCATCAGCCAAAACAACCAAGGTCTGTTAATTCTTGACCGATATTATCAGCGAAACGAGAATCCGGCTGACAGAACCTTTGGTTATTACAACGTTTACGCCGGTTTTGTTATGACCGACTTCGCGGTCTCTTCAAAATTACGTGTAACAGGAGGCTTACGCATGGAGCAAGCCGAAATATTCAC
>JBJTQS010000307.1:0-4449 GCA_046075765.1 Bacteroidota bacterium | reverse complement strand
CCTCCCGGCGATACAACATTGGCTCCACCTCCACCGGTTTTTGGAACCAACCAACTGCAAGGTGTCCCAAGCTTAGAGTTGCAAATACCTACATTCACCAGCAACGCAACCACCACTGATAGGTATGAGTGTTTTTCGCTTCCTACCAATCTGACGCAAGACCGCTATCTGCGCGCATTCGAAATCGTACCTGGAAATCCAGCCATTGTACACCATGTAATCATCAATGTAGATTCAACTGGTAATACCAGCAATAATTTGTCGGGCAACTGTTTCAACCCTCCAGGAGACTTCAGCATCGGAGGATATGCACCCGGTGGCGCACCCACGGTTGCTCCCGGACAAGCCCCTCTTAAATTAGGCATGAAATTAAAAGCAGGTTCGAAAATCGTTTTGCAGATTCACTACCCCGCCGGAAGTGCCGGTCAACAAGACAGTACCAAAATCCGAATGTATTTTTATCCGGTTGGCACCACAGGCATAAGGCTTATTCAAGCTGCAACTCCGCTACAAAATTGGAACCTGGCAATACCTGCTAACACTGTAACCCCATACACGGCTACGTTTCAAGCGCTGCCCTATCCCATTTCGGTATTGGGTGCGTTCCCTCATTCTCACAAACTGTGCAAAAGCATCGTCAACTACGCTTGGCAAGGAACAGATACGGTAAAGCTCATCAAGATCAACAATTGGGATTTCGAATGGCAAGGATATTATTTCTACCGTCGCTTGGTCAAGATTCCCGCAGGATATCAAATGTTTTCGCGACATGTTTACGATAACACTTTAATGAACCCGAACAACCCCAACAATCCACCGCAACTGGTTACAGCCGGATTGTCCACCACCGATGAAATGCTGTTTGATGGGTTCCTATTCACGACCTATCAAGCAGGTGATGAGCTGATCGATATTGGCGCATTATTGGCTGGCGACTCGTTATTGGCTAACAGCACAGGCTTGCCACATCCATCCACGGAAGTGCCACAAAACTCATATGTCTATCCAAACCCCTCAAGCGACGCGTTCAACATCCGACTCATGGGTGAAAACTGGGGTGGCTCAATACTGGAAATCAGTGATTTGTCGGGCCGAAAGTCGGAAGAAATCCTGGTTCCTGAACCCATCGAAGGCAGCAGCTATGTGATATGGCGAGTGCCCGCAAATTCCAATTCTTCGGGAATCTATTTTTATAAAGCTATTTCCAAAGACAACAAACTGGCCACGGGCAAGCTCACAGTTGTAAAACCCCGTTAATAACTAAGCCTGTACCGTTGGGCAAACGACTGATTTCGCCTTGCGAAATGGCTAAATTTGTGAGCTAGCATTCCGATGGGATGCTGCTTGCTCGAATGTCAAAATCCACCAATATCATTGCTCAGGCTTACAAAACAGGTAAGGCCGAACGCATCCGCCAAAACGGTCACAAGCCATGTGTGGTTTGGTTTACCGGACTATCGGGTTCAGGCAAGAGCACATTGGCCAATGCAGTGGAGCAATTGTTAGTGGCGGAAGGCATCCATACATACGTGTTGGACGGCGACAATATCCGTCACGGACTCAACAGCAACCTCGATTTTAGCGAAGCAGGGCGTCGCGAAAACATTCGTCGCATCGGTGAAGTGTCGAAGTTGTTTGTTGATGCAGGTATAGTCGTATTAACCGCATTCATCTCGCCATTCAAATCTGATCGTGCTATGGTGCGCACCATGGTTGATCAGCAAGAGTTCATTGAGGTGTTTGTAGATTGTCCGATCGAAGTATGCGAAGAGCGCGATGTGAAAGGACTTTACAAGAAAGCCCGTGCAGGCGAAATCAGCGACTTCACCGGCATCAGTTCCCCCTTTGAAATTCCGGAACATCCCGAAATCATGATAAAAACCGCCGAGTGCAGTATAAACGAAGCGGCCGCATTAATAGCAACCCATGTATTAAAGCAGATCAAAACCGCTTTATGATACAATACAACATTAACCATTTGCGCATCCTGGAATCGGAGGCGATCTATGTGATCCGCGAAACAGCAGCGCAATTCGAAAGACCGGCCCTATTATTTTCAGGAGGCAAAGACTCCATTGTAATGGTTCACCTCGCACGCAAGGCGTTTTACCCTGCACGGATTCCATTTCCATTGGTTCACATCGACACTGGACATAATTTCCCGGAGACGATCGATTTTCGCGATTGGCTAGTGGAGGATGCAGGCGCCCAATTAATCGTAGGATCTGTGCAAGAGAGCATCGATGCCGGCCGAGCTACTGAGGAGAAAGGCATCAACGCAAGTCGCAACATGCTGCAAACCGTAACGCTGCTCGATACCATCGAACAATATAAGTTTGATGCTTGCTTGGGTGGTGCACGCCGCGATGAAGAGAAAGCCCGCGCCAAAGAACGCTTCTTCTCGCATCGAGATGATTTCGGGCAATGGGATCCCAAAAACCAACGTCCTGAACTGTGGAACCTGTTGAATGGAAAGAAGCGTGTGGGAGAGCACTTCCGCGTTTTCCCATTGAGTAATTGGACGGAGATGGATGTGTGGATGTACATCGCACAAGAGTGCTTGCGCATACCTTCCATTTATTTCTCACACGATCGTGAATGTGTGATTCGTGATGGTGTGATACTGGCCACTTCCGACTTCATCCCACTTAAGCCAACAGAAAAACCGGAGATGATGCATGTACGCTACCGTACCGTAGGTGACATGACCTGCACCGGCGCTGTGATGTCGGATGCCAACACTATATCGGAAATCATCAGCGAAGTAGCATCATCACGCGTTACCGAAAGAGGAACGCGTTCCGATGACAAGCGATCCGAAACAGCTATGGAAGACCGCAAGAAGCAAGGATATTTCTGATTCAACAAAACCGATAAACCGAATTAAAGCCGTGCCCAAAACAGGAAGCAGTTATATGAACATGGAAATGCTGCGCTTCACCACTGCAGGCAGCGTTGATGATGGAAAAAGTACGCTCATTGGTCGACTACTGTATGATAGCAAGTCTATTTTCGCCGACCAACTGGAAGCGGTTGAGCGTACAAGTAAAATGAAGGGATTTGAGCATGTGGACCTCGCTTTGCTAACGGATGGATTGCGTGCAGAGCGCGAACAAGGAATCACCATTGATGTTGCATACCGCTATTTCGCCACTCCCAAACGGAAATTCATCATTGCGGATACTCCTGGTCACATCCAATACACCCGTAACATGGTTACAGGTGCATCAACTGCAAATTTGGCTCTGATATTAGTTGATGCACGCAAGGGAATCGTAGAGCAGACCAATCGGCATTCGTTCATCGCATCACTTATTCAAATCCCTCATATTATCGTTTGCATCAATAAGATGGATCTGGTGGATTACAGCCAGGAGGTTTTTGAAAGGATTGTTGACGAGTTTCGCAAGCTTTCGCTTAAGTTGGATGTTCGCGATGTTCAGTTTATTCCCATCAGTGCTTTGAATGGCGACAATGTGGTGGAAAAATCAACCAACATGAAATGGTATCAAGGAGCCACCTTGATGTACTTGTTGGAAACGATTCACATCAGCAGCGATGAGAACCATATTGACTGCAGGTTCCCTGTACAGTATGTGATCCGTCCCCAATCACAAGAGCACCATGATTTCAGAGGATATGCCGGACGTATTGCAGGAGGTGTGTTCAGACCAGGCGATACCGTTAAAGTGCTACCCTCAGGCTTTACTGCCAAAATCAAAGAAATACACTCGCTCAAAGACCTCTCCTTGAACGAAACCGTTACAGAAGCTTTTGCGCCGATGTCGGTAACGATGACTTTGGATGCCGATGTAGATGTTTCGCGTGGTGACATGCTCGTTCGCGAAAACAACATGCCGGAATCAGAGCAGGATTTGGATATCATGGTATGTTGGATGAGCGAAAAGCCTTTGACCATTGGAGGCAAATATGCGTTGAAGCATACCACCCGTGATGTGCGTTGCGTAGTAAAAGACATTCGCTACAAAATCGATATCAACACGCTTCATCGACACGAATCGGACCAAAACATCGGCATGAATGACATTGGCCGCATACATATCCGTACCACTGCACCACTGTTCTTCGATAGCTATCGCAAAAACCGAATCACCGGAAGCGTTATTCTGATTGACGAAGGCACGAATGAAACCGTTGGCGCAGGCATGATTGTTTGACACAAAAACCCCTTATGGCACAACCGAAACCTGTGGATAACCTGAATGAAGTGCAGTTGATGAAGACGGCAATTGCCGCGGCCTATGAAGCCGGCAAGGCCATCATGGAAGTTTATGAATACGGCGATTTTGACTCGGTACTTAAGAGCGACCTCTCTCCATTGACTCGTGCCGATCGTGTTTCCCACGACATTATTTCCACCATGCTCGCTCTTACTCGCATCCCGATGCTGAGTGAAGAAGACAGCGATATGGATTTTCATAAAAGAAA
>JBJTQS010000306.1:0-4185 GCA_046075765.1 Bacteroidota bacterium | reverse complement strand
GTTGCGATAAGTATGCGCATTAATTATTACTTGCAAAAATACCTTTCAGGAAAAACAGCAACGGCTAATTTAATTCTAAATCATCAACAGCCTTATGTCAACAAAACCGAGCCTGTCATAGCAGATGGCTTATCGATTCCCATCAAAAACAACACGGTTGGAGCAAGATCAGCGAGCCTTCCATCACTTAATTTTAATTCAGCATTTCGTTCTGAAATAAAGAACAAAGGCACGGGATTGGTGGTGTGGGCAGTGTTCGGACTACCATCAGGATTAATCATCATATCCGCATTGCCATGATCGGCGGTAATCAGGAAATCGTAGCCATGCTTCAAACCTTCGCGAATGATCTCGCCTACACATTGATCCACCGTTTCAACGGCCTCTACTGCTGCTTTAAACACTCCGGTGTGACCAACCATGTCGGCATTGGCGAAGTTCACGCATATGAAATCATATCTACCCGTTTGAATGGCGGGCAATAAAGCACCCGTAAGTTCGCGTGCGCTCATGGATGGCTTAAGGTCGTAGGTGGGGACTTTGGGAGAAGGAATTACGATACGCTCTTCCCCGGGAAAGCACTCTTCGCGACCACCGGAGAAAAAGAATGTCACATGCGGATATTTTTCTGTTTCGGCGATGCGCAACTGGGACTTGCCAGCCTGTGAAACCACATCACCTAAAGTAGCAGCCAAATTGTCCTTTTCAAATACCACACCGATGCGTTGAAAGGTGTTATCGTAACGCGTCATCGTGGTGTAGTGTAACGATAAGGGCTGCATCTTGAACTCAGGCATGGCTTGTTGCGTGAGCACCTGCGTGATTTCGCGACAGCGGTCGGTGCGGAAATTAAAACACAACACAGCATCACCCTCTTGAATGGTGGTAACTTTTCCTTGAGCATCAGGCAACACAATGGGTTTTACGAATTCATCGGTAACACCATCCGCATAAGATTGGCGCATGGCTTCGCTAACAGAGCCGAACGATTTGCCGTTGCCGTGCACCAATAGGTCGTAAGCTAATTTCACACGCTCCCATCGCTTGTCGCGATCCATTGCATAATAGCGACCGATAATGCTGGCAATACGCACGCCAAAAGTTGCAATACGATTTTGCAAATCTTCTAAGAATGCAACACCCGACATTGGGTCGGTATCTCTGCCATCGGTAAAGGCATGAACAACCACTTTGGGGATGTTATGTGAATGCGCTAAGCGACATAGCGCCACCAGATGATCTATATGAGCATGTACTCCTCCATCAGAAACCAATCCGATGAGATGCAATGGTCTGTTTTGCGATTTGCAATAATCGAATATGCGGACCAGCTCAGGATTGTTGTCGATGGTTTTCTCTCGAATGGCTTTGTTGATGAGTGCTAACTCCTGATACACCACGCGTCCGGCTCCAATGTTCAAATGACCCACTTCGGAATTACCCATCTGACCTTGAGGCAATCCGACATCCTCGCCCGAAGTAAGCAATCGTGCATGAGGTCTTGATTGATAAAAGCCATCCACATTGGGAGTATGCGCAGCACTGATGGCATTGGCATTGGAGGCAGGGGCCTCACCCCATCCATCCATTATGATCAACATGACTTTGCCAGCTTTCATGGTAATTTATGCTATTGGCAAAGTTACTCTAAAAACAGCGCCAACGGGCTGGTTTTCGCTGATTGCGACCTTACCCTTGTGCAAACTGACCAGACTCTTAACGATGTAAAGCCCCAGGCCGGTACCGGTAGTACGCCGAGTCTCTTCATTGCCCAAACGGTAAAACTTTTGGAAAACGGCTTGTCGCTCAGAAGCAGGAACACCCGGACCATTATCTGAAACAGACAATACGGCTTCTTGGTCTTTGGATTTAAGTTGGACACGTATGACACCTTCTTTGGGAGAATACTTATCGGCATTATCTAGAAGATTTACCAAAACCGAAATCAACGCTTGCTGGTCGCCTTGCACCCGAATGCCATCTTCTACATCCACCTGAAGTTGACGCTTGCCCTCCCATTCTATGGATTTGCGATGTACTACGGAGGAACAGCAATCAGACCAATCCACCAGCTCCATATTGAGTTCGAAATTGCGCGACTCAATGCGAGCAGCTGTTAAGGTATCCTCAAGCAGCATGTGAATACGATCTGTTTCGTGTATGGCAGAACCGACCAGCTTTTGCAATTGAGAAGCATCCAAGTCGCGCTTTTGAATGGTTTGCAAACCCAGTTTAATTGCAGATAATGGCGACTTGAATTCGTGAGTTACGGAAAGTAAGAAATTGCGCTGCTGACGGGCAAGGGCAAATTCCTTACGAAAGGCCTCTCGCGTTTTATGGATTCCGAAAACGAGAATAGCCAAGAACACCAAACCTTCACCCAACACCATCATCTTCTTCATATCGAAGCTGGAGATTGCATCCTGACTACCGGCAGCTATCGCTTGTCCGTAAACCTCCCTATTCAAATCAATCAGCAGGTATGCCCACCAAGAGAATTGAAGTAACACATAGATTACCAGGATGTAGAAAAAAAGGAGTGGACGACTAAGTGACACAGGCTTCATGTACGCATTAAACAAAATTGGTTATGGCGAAAATAACCAAAACAAAATTGCAAATCCTTACTTGGCCATGATCATGGTTCTGGCGGGCGGATATCCCGTTGGAGTAAACTCGAGCACGTAAAGACCGGCCGATAAACTACGCGCATCCAAATCAATATTGTTGGCGCCCGCATCAAGTTTTTGGAATTGCGGACCAAGTACTGATCGTCCTTCCAAATCATAAACGATGAATTGGCCCGACATGGGCAGAGTGGCTTGCATCACTACTTTACAAACATCGAGGAAGGGATTTGGACTTACTTCCATACTTACCGCCGCTGTGTTCTCTTCCAACGAGCCACAAATGTTATAGAAGTAACAAGAATCGCCATAGTAAAAGCAAAAATTATTGAATGCCATACTGTGTGCACACGAATCAAAATAGGTGCGTAATCCCGCTTGCTCCTGACACACTAACAAATGATTATCGCCTCGAAATATACCATCATTGCAACCGGTGTTCAAAAACAAACCGCCGAAAGCACTGCTTGTTTCCAAGTATGCCAAGCCAGAGGGAGAGCCCACGCTTTCTATCCATTGAATGGGATCAGTGAAAGGGTACAATACAGATCGAAGCTGAAACAGATTGCGAGCGCCAACAGGTGTGCTGATTGGGAAAATGGTATCAACAAAATACAAACCAGCAGGGTGCACTCCCGAGAAGGGTGTAAAATCCAGTTGGATTTGATCACCTTGGTTGAGGGAGAAATCATACATGAGTATTTCAGGCGAAAGGTCGTTGGGAATAAAATAAACCTTACGGGAAGCAGTATCCTCGCGCATGTAACCAAAACGGCAGGGAAGAAAATTAGCCCAAAGCTCAAAGTTATCGATGATACGGTAATTCGTGCCATTGATGACCGTATCGCCCACAGACTCTAACCGGCAGTATTGAGTATATGTTTGGTAGTCGCACAGACCACCCGCTGGCTGCATAGTTTTTACGGGAATCCAATTAGCGGTATAATGCCAAACATTGGATGAGGAATCAAGAAGCGGATAATAATTTTGAGAGGAAGCTGAGTAACTTGAAATTATCGCGAAAACAGTAACAAGCAGTATGCGCATCAAAATGATTTTTTATAAAGGTAATAATGAGATCAAACAATTACAAGAAACCTAATTCCTTTTGTACTTTTTTAGGTAAGCCGGCAACCACTAGATTATAGGAGTGCTTTATCCATTGTTCCAAAGTGGTTCGGGAAACGCTGCCATCCATGATAACGGTATTCCACATTTTCTTATTCATATGATAGCCTGGTAACACGCAAGGATACTGCTCGCGCAACTGCACTGCAAGCTCCGGATCACATTTCAGGTTTATGCGGTCTGATTCTTGCAGGCTTGCCAGGCAAAACATCTTGCCTGCTACTTTGAACACCAAGGTGTCTTCATCAAAAGGAAACCCTTCGGTGGTGTGTGGCAATGCCAGACAAAATGCACGGAGATGCTCTATGTTCATGGTATAAAAATAGGAATACGATGGACGATTTACGACATACGATAGACGATAAACAAACTACTAATTGCTAGTTGCTACCCACCACCTACTACCTACTACCTACTACCTACTACCTAC
>JBJTQS010000305.1:0-6624 GCA_046075765.1 Bacteroidota bacterium | reverse complement strand
CGGTCGATTCAAATAATAGAAAGCTTCACCAGATACTAAAGGTGTCCATTTCGTATCGGTGTCGTATTTTAAAGAGCCTTTTAATCGGAAGTAATCATCGGGTACGCGCCAATTGTCGGATCGATTGATATCGGAATATTGTGATTGGTATCTGGCACGTACAGATACGGTTACTTTGTCGATCTTCTTTTTATAGGCCAAGTTCAAAAGCGCCCTGTGGCGAATGCTGTAACTGTCGTCATATCTGCGTTTACCAATCAACCTGTAACCAATGGAAGCTTCCCACCTTTTGTTGAATTTATAACCTAGCAAAGCCTCTCCGTATGCAGTGCCCAATTCAGTTATATTTTCATTGAATCGCAGTTCTATATCACCATCCAATGAGAATTTCTTGCTCAAATCTGACTGAAGTCCCATGGAAGTCCATAGCCCGGCATCATTCACTTGGCCTTTAACAGAAAAGCTCAAAGCAAAAAGCCACAAAAAAACAACGAGAGTCTTATTCATAATAGTGCACTTGCACTTGAGCCGTATCCCTCAAGAAATCAATTTTTCCGATGGTGACCGAATTGACTTTAACACCCAGGCGATTCTCGAGATCTTCTATTAACTTCTGTCTGTTTTCGGGCTTAATTAACTCAATGTTTTCATACATCACCAACTTAGAAACCTCCTTACGCATCAAGATGCTGCTTTCCAGTAAATAGGTTACCAATATGATGATGGACATTACCAAGCAAAGTTCATCCCAGCTACCCTTTGTAACAGCATTTATGAGACCCATTGCAATGACCAGGAACATATAGGTCATATCTTTGATGCTGATGTCTTCTGTTCGGTAGCGCAGCATAGAAAACACAGCAAATAAGCCGAAGGCTGCTCCCATGCTCATCTCAACTTTGTTAAGTAGATGGGTTATAAGGAAAATAATGAGATTGAAAATGTAAAATGTGAAAATATATTCTCTGTTCCTGTATATTGGAAAGTAAACAAACCTAATAAGTACAAAAACGGACCCAAGGTTAATTATCAATCTTAAGAAAAACTTCCAAGAAAGCTTTTCAAATAGCACGAATCCAGTTTTGGTAATTTCATTGTCTAGGTCTTGAAGTAGAATCATGTTGGATTTTTTTTACCATTAATATCTGAGGCTTGAAACTATTCTTTTTCACATTATCCGCCAATGCGGCAACGCCTAAGCAGTACTTACTTAATGAAGAGGGTCGAATATGGTATTCCTTCATCAACTTACTAAAAGTGGAGGCAGCCGTTCGATTTTGCTTTAATTCAGCAACTACCAATCCATCAACAGACCATTTTCGATCGCCCATAACATAGGTGAGGTCGGTGTCAATGGTAAGTCGTTCCTTAAAATCAGGTCCGGTTAAGGTGATTCTGGTATAATCTACCACAATCTGTTCATGCAGTGTTGTAAAATCATAAGGGGTTTTTTCACCAAGGAGCCTGGAAGCATTATCCGTATCATTTACTGAATCAACACCCACACGCGACTTGATGGTCCGACCCCGATTATTTTTGAACTTAATCTCGAAGAATGTTCCGCCGGTATCCACATAACTTCGGCGACGAACCTTGTAACGATTCATCTTTCCGGCTGCGTGCCTACCATACAAGGAAAAATCGTCGGTATCGAAATAGACGGAACTGTACCGAAACGCTCGCACACCATCGATGGATAAGGTTTTATATCCGGCAAGCCGAAGCTTTTCCAAAACATCAGGTAGCAAATAGTCATTAAAGACAAACTTGGTGTCCATGCGGTTCTGCAATGAAACCCGGTCCAAATCAGCCAACGACAAGCCCTCGAACTGGGCAAGCGTATTCAACATATTTTCTTTTAGCTGTCCTAGCATGTTAGTCAAATCACCAGATCAGTTGTGTGTTTTTTCAATGTTGAATTAAAGAGATTATATTGAACGTACTTCAAACAATATAAAGGAGAAAAACCCATATTGCAGTAATTAAACCCTTTATGATACTTTTCAATATTTTTTAATTTGAAAAGTACCGGCGTTCACCTCTTGCTTACGGCCAGTAATCTCAATAGACTTACTAACCGCCGTGGTTCCTGATGCTGTTAAAGTATCGGAGTAAACGTATATGGTATAAGAGCCTTCCCTCAAGTAATTGAATTGGAAGCGGCCATCAAAAGAACTTTTAATCCTCTCGCTGTAGGTTATATCATCGCCATAAATCAGATAAACATCCTCATCAACCCCAGGATAAATCTCGCCGTTCTGAAAGTCGTCTACTTCAACACTTCCGACAATAGAGCTGGTACCACCTTCCCCTGGCCCTTTCTCGCAAGAGGTAAACATCGAGAAGGACAAAGCAAGGGACGTAATCCAAATGAAGAATCTGAAATTCGCAATAGTTTTCAAGAACCAATAATTATTCATGACAATCGAACCTTATGGGTTGTAAACCAACTTGACTGTTTGACGGAATCCGCCCGACATCAATTCCAAAAAGTAAATGCCAGATCGAAGAGAGGACCCAGACAAATTCAAATCGAAGTGATGCAATCCTGAAGAGAGGCCGGCATTATCTTGTAATGTCATGATCTTCTTTCCATCTACTGAGTACAAAGACATTGAGATTTGGGATTTTGCAGGAAGATACAATTCTACGGTGGCAGATTCACTGAACATATTTGGCAGCACCGAGATAGATGGATTTGCTTCAGGAACTTCGGGCAAGAATGTAGAACCTGTGAAGTGAGCGGTGATGGAATCTGTTGAAGAGAGTGTGAATGTAACTCCAGGGTTGGTAATTCCCGGATTGAAAACCTGAGCGCCAGGAGTCCAACCGGTAAATGAATATCCAGTATTTGCATTTGCGGTGATACTGGTCTGGATATTTCCAAAATAAGTCCCTGTCCATGGGAAATTGGAAATATTCAAAGAGTTCAGCTGCACATTACCTGCTCCAACAGGATCTGTATTCAATGTAAGTTGGTAAGGGCCTGTCAGGCTGTAGCAATTCATTAATCCATTGGATAGGTTGTTGCAACGCGTTACAATGAAATTTCGCAAATCCTGTGCATTATTGTACCACTCAGTATATGTACCACTCCAACGGTTTGAATGCGCGGTCATTTCAGGACTCAACAGGTTTATAATTGAATCCAGTTTTGCCAGCATGTTATCACAACTAAACACGGAATTCCACAAATCAATTTGGCGGTTGATATAGTAACGGTTGAATGTCTGGTTGGTGCGCAGTTTATTTAATAGAGCAATATGACCTTTAGGGTCCGAGGAACCAGATAGCGTTTCTACTTGGCAAGGGTTAGCATTAGGCCCAGTATTTGCGATACCGGTATAGTTGATGTAATGCCCGAAAGTAGCATCATTATCCCAAAGAATGTAGCCCCACTTCAGGTGGGAACCTGTACTGTCAAGTCCTCTCCACCAACCTGTGTTATAATTCAACCAATCAGAGCAAACGGTAAAAGAGTTGACCAACACATAATCTACCAAGCTGGTTGCATCATACCGATCCATCACATACTGAAAGGCTGCTGGGTCGTTCATGTTGGCACCCATGGCATAGCTGTAAAATGAGTTCCATGCACTCAAGGCTGTGGCACCACCATATTCAGCCCATGTATTTCCCCATGTCTCGATGTAATACAGATTGAATTTATCCTGCCCGTAAAAATAGTCAGTATAATCATGGTCATCCGGATTGTCGCGAATATCATACACTCCCCAATAACTGCCGTTCAAATACACAATACATTTGGACCCTCTACGAACGTCCAAGTTTAATCCTCCCTCGATAGCCATGTTCTGTATGTAGGCATCACGGATGTGAGCGCTTCCATCATTAGCAGGTCGGTGATCGGCAGGATAGTTGTCGTCTCCAGCCGCTCGAAGAATCAATTTCTGGAAACTGCTGCGATTGGTTGATCCAAAAAGCTGATGCTCCACGGAATGGTTGTAACCCATTTCATCCCGTGAAACAAAATCCAAACTTCGTTGACTTAGGACCCAGGAATCCTGTCCGTGCCGGTTGAACTCACCGTAAGTATTGGCAACACGGTTGCCTGTTACATCAAACAACTCGAACGAACCCTTGGGCTCTAAAGTTCCGGAACCATTTGCTAGGTTGGTTAAGGAAGTAGCGGAAACGGATACGATGGGCAGAGTATGACTAACATTGATGAAATATGTACCGAATTCCAGGAAACTCGGCAGTATGGTAGGATCAGAACTGTAAGTTATGGCCTTCACGACCTTGGTACTGGTTAGATTTATGGATGCAGCATAAGCCGTTGAACTTGTGGTTGGAAGCGTACCATCAATAGTGTAGCGAATGGTGGAATTGGGTTCGGTAGTTGTTATGTTGAGTGTAGCCGACCCTGCATAGAATCCTGCTGAGATATCATAATCTGGTTTATCAGCATAATCTGCGTAAGAGGTTGCCGTATTATTGGTTGCATTTGGAGTAGGTGCTGTGAATATGCCCCAAGTGGATGAACCGTTAGCCACGCGACCACGAGAGTGACCCAATTGAGTTTTACGGACCTTAACGGAGTCGACCAGTAACCCGCTTGGATCAGATAGCACTATAAACTCAGAAGTGTTTTTGGTTTGTGTTATTTTGAAATTGGTGTGGTAATTAGTTCCAGCTGCCAAGTTCCTACCTGAGCACCAAAATCTTATAAAAGCGCCAGGATTGATATTAACATTGGCAGGTATTTGATACTTGAACACATTGGATGAATCATCAGTAAGGTAGTAACCCGTCAAAGAAACCGGACTAGTGCCTGCGTTGTATAATTCTATCCAATCCTCATAATCTTGGTAATTGTCAGCAAACTGAGTGAGATTTGATGCGGAAAACTCGTTGATCATCACTTGAGCGTTGACTGATGAAATCGATAGGCTTGCGGTGAGGCATACCAAGAATATTTTAGTACAGATTTTCATAGCAATTTATTATTGATTTGTTGAGGATTTGTTCACGTAAAAATAACATTTAACTTATTTAAAGAGGCTTTGAACCTCAAATGAATTTCAAACTTTAGCCGTTGCATATAACTTTGTTATTCAATCACTTATATGATTTACCATAAACAAAACAACAATCAAGTTAGACAATATGAGTAACTTCAACCCATGATTGAGGTTTTATCAGGATCGTTTTCAGACAACCAGCTTTGTGAACCAATATTCAAAATCAGAAGAACTGTTTTTGTGGATGAACAGCAGGTTGATGAAGCGGAGGAGTTTGACGAGTTTGAAAATTCATCCATTCACTACCTAGGGTTGAAAGATGGGACTCCGGCGGGTACAGCCAGATGGAGAATCACTCCGAATGGGATAAAATTAGAGCGTTTTGCCGTCCTAAAAGAATTCCGGAACATGGGTGTGGCTGCAGCTATTTTGAATAAGGTGATTACCGACACTGTTCAACCGGGCGTGAAAATATACATGCATGCGCAATTGACAGCCCAGGGATTTTATGAAAAGTATGGTTTTAAAACAGAGGGTCCCATCTTCGAAGAGTGTGGAATCATGCATTACAAAATGTACTTAGCCGTTTAGGTTAAGCTTTTATGAAGGTCGGCATCAATTACAAAAATATTTGGGAAATTTCCTACCCTATTATTTTGGGTGGACTTGCCAACACATTATTGAATCTGACCGATACAGCATTTGTTTCGAGGTTAGGTGAAACGGAATTGGCATCCATGGCTCTTACAACCATTTATTACTTTGTAATAGTCATGATCGCCATTTCCATCGGTGTAGGCATACAAATCCTGATGTCGAGAAGAGCCGGGGAAGGCGACCGCGATGAAATCGGTAAGATTTTCGACCATGGCTTCTTGATCCTTTCCATATCAGGGTTTGTTTTTACGATGGTCATGCACTTTACCACTTCTACCCTTTTCAAAAACATACTGAGTTCTCAAGATGTATTGGATGCATCCATGCAGTACATTTCGACACGGAGCTTTGGCCTGTTTTTCGCTTTCACAACCATAGCATTCCGCTCCTTTTTCATTTCTATTGGCAACACTAAAATCATAACATTTTCAGCCGTATTGATGCTATGCATGAATTTCGTTTTGGACTACATGCTGATATTTGGCAATTGGGGTGCTCCTGAAATGGGAATCAAAGGTGCTGCATTGGCATCTGTTATTTCAGAGGCAACCGCCCTATTATTTTTGGTTGGTTATAGCTTGAAGAAACATGAATTCAAGGAGTTCCGACTTTTCCGATTTGATACCATTTCCCTCTCCCGATTCAGAGCTATCATGAATCTCTCCTCGCCTATCGTTCTTCAAAACCTCATATCCATGGGCGCTTGGTTCCTTTTTTTCGTGGTTATTGAGCACATGGGCGAAAGGGAGCTTGCCATTTCCAATATCATCAGGGCTACCTACATGATTATGATGACTCCCGTTTGGGGATATGCCGCGGCTACCAACAGTATGGTAAGCAATTTAATTGGACAGGGCCGTCAAAACGAAGTAGGGATGCTTGTCAAAAGGATCATTAAGCTTGCCCTTGCCACAAGCAGCGTAATATTTCTTCTTATGGTGATAAGTCCGAGCACAATCTTAGGAATTTCCACTTCAGATGA
>JBJTQS010000304.1:0-3572 GCA_046075765.1 Bacteroidota bacterium | reverse complement strand
CTCGAAACATTCATAACGGCATCACAACCTTCAAAAAATATCAAGTCTGATCCTGAAACTTTTTGCTCCATCAACCTGAAACCATTATCATTGAAGATAAAATAGCTGAAGCCAGAAGATTCATTTTCCCGTATCGCCAATATTTTTTTACCATTCCCAGCAAACAATTGAACTGGTTGGGCGATGAATTCTATAGGCTTTTCGGTTTTAAAATGATCGCTCTGACCTTTGGATTTTAGCCCGCCTAATACATCTAAGAGTAAAAAGTTTCCGTTCGACAAATCTGCGAATAATAATTCCAACCCTTCGGAGCCAATAAAATCGTCGCAAGCTATTAAATCATAATTCTTCTTCGACAACGATGCATCTAATGGCAATTTTACAGCAGTGACAGCACTGGAATAATTGATGTTACAAGGAGTAATTGGCTTGTTCTTATCGGGACTTAATACATGCAGATAATCTTTCCCCTTGTTATATACGATGAGCTCTTGGTGTTCGTCCCTATCAATATCCAGAGTAAACCAATTTGAGTTCTCTAAATCCAGACCTTGCGTTCCTGCATTTGACAATTTAGCCAATTGTCTCCAATCAGACTCACCATTACACAAGCCGAGAAAATACAGGCTGTTATTTCTCAACAAAGCCAATTGACTTTGTTTGGAACCAGCAGCTCCAAACTTGCCTACCGAAATATTGTCGAAAGCATTAATGGGATTTTTGAAATCATTGACTGTATTTTCAGTTGAAGCAAAAACACCTTTTAGCTGAGTAGCTTCCAAAGTCTTTCTCCTGAATGGTGGCACATTGGTTTTAAAATCGTATCCACTTTCACCATAACCATAAATATCAATTAGCGGCTTGGCACCCACTCTTTTATTCGACTCAGCAAATTGAACTTCGAAATCGTCTATGTATACATTTTGAAATCCCTTGTTCCATACATAAACGGAAATCACATCATTGGGTCTGATCTGCTCATAAGGCAAATCCATATCCGCCTTCAGGGCTGTCCATACCCCGCCTTCGAATTTGCGTTCATTGGCACGGGACTTGAAGAAATACTCATTGCCCAAAGAATCTGACAATGAAACGGCGAAACATAAATTGGGATTGTCAAATGCCGAAAATATTTCCGCCCTCATTGTCACATATTTCATCGGACCGTCTGCAACTGCTCCTACACGGCGTGTAACGACTGGACTGAATGGATTAAAAAAACCGAGCAAGCAGGAACCCTTCCCGGATTTTGATGGTCCGCCAAACTGAACATTTGAAGCCTTGGGGTCGGCAGGTGAATCAAAATCAATAGAGACATGTCTTTCTGGATAAAAACCATATGTTTGGATTTCAACTCCACCTGAAATAAAATCAACATGCATGTTGTCGATCATGAATGCATGCTTGGAATTGTTCCAAATGTAAACCTTCAGCTCTGCTTCAGGATCGATGGAATCGGTTGGCAAAAGAAATTCCATAGCAACATTTTTCCATTTAGACTCTTCAAAAGGAATGTTGATGGACTTCCAATAAAGAGACTTGCCCTCCAGCTCTACGGAAACCACCACGGGTACGGGCAGGTCCCCTCGTGATGCAAAAGCATCACAGGAAAACGCTAATTTGCCAAAGCGGGAGGTTTCGCAAATTGATTTTATTTTAGACGAGAATGTAGGGCCATACTCTAAGCTGTCTGTGAACGCAAAAACCCTAGTTGGGTTATTTTGACCATCTCGGTTTATAATTTTAATGTTGGGTCCCGACTCATATTCAAAATCAAAATTGACCTGAAAACATTTGTCAGAGCTTGGCAGCTGCTGGTATGCTGTGATATCAAATTCCGCAGGAATCGTTATTTGTGGTCGCTGTAGAAACAAGCGAAACAAAACCAACGAGGCACAAACCAAAAAACCTCCTGCAATCAAACCATAAAATACCCTGCGGAGGGTAAGGAATTTAGCCCCCATGAAACTATTTGCTACATTTGTAAATCGCCATTAAGTCGGCCCTGGAATTATCAATGAGTAAAATTAGCAAATTATCCATCGTAGTCCCTTGCTACAACGAAGAGGCCACCATACACCTCATCCTGGATAAGGTTCTGAATGTTAGGCTAACGAATGACATTGAGAAGGAGATCATCATGGTAAACGACTGCTCCAAAGACCGAACACGGGAAACACTGGAGTCCTATGTGGCTTCTCATCCGCAACAATCCTTTCAGCTTTTGAACCACGAAGTTAACAAAGGTAAAGGCGCAGCACTGCACACTGGAATTCGCCATGCCACAGGTGATTTAGTGATCATACAAGATGCTGACCTCGAGTATGACCCAAGGGAATACAACATTTTATTGCAACCCATAATCGATGGCCATGCGGATGTCGTTTACGGTTCCCGATTTGCAGGTGGCAGGCCTCACCGTATTTTGTTTTTCTGGCATACCATTGGAAACAAATTCCTAACTTTCCTATCCAACATGATGACCAATCTGAACCTGACGGATATGGAAACATGCTATAAGGTTTTCAAGCGAGAAATCATTCAGGGACTGGATTTACACGAAAAAAGGTTTGGTTTCGAGCCTGAGGTAACAGCGAAAATTTCACGGATCAAAGGCATTCGCATATACGAGGTTGGCATATCCTATTACGGCAGAACCTATGAGGAAGGCAAGAAAATAGGTTGGAAAGACGGATTTAGGGCCATATACTGTATTGCCCGATATGGTCTGTTCAAATAATTCCATTTGAGGGTTAAAGCGCGGCTTTAGTTCCGTCTCCATGGCCACCTTTTCAGAACCATCCAACCTAAGGATATAATGGCTCCAAACAGGCTTAATGTACCAAGAAAGTCCCCATGGCGAGCATAAAAAGTAAGCTCTGAATTGTAATTTATTTTCTGACGAATGGCAGTTGGCACCCACCAGCTTGTAGCTTGATGAACATCACCTCGCTGATCGATGAAACATGATATACCCGTGTTTGCAGACCTAGCAATACTCCTACGGAATTCAATTGCCCGTAGCCTGGCATAGGCCTGGTGCTGTCGATAGCCAGGGGTATCATCCCACCAGCCATCATTGGTAATGATGAAAATCAATCCTGCGCCTTGGCGCACAGAGTAAGAGAGAAAATCTCCGTAAATCGACTCATAACATATAACTGGGGCTATTTTCAAACCATCGCACCCGGTAAACACAGATGGGAAATCCTGAACACCCAAGCTACCAGTCATTCCACCCAGGTCGATAGCCAATCCCTCCAAATGGCTAAATACGGCGGGAAAGGGCATCTTCTCGACCCCTGGAACCAATTTCGATTTATGATGCTTTTGTATAGTGCTGTCGCAACCGTAATTAAGTGCGGTATTATAGGAATCATAATACAAATCGGCATCCAAGAACTTACGGGCGGTAATGGAACGATGGCCGCTATCTGGATAAAGCGCATTGGTGGCTGCACCAATAACCATACTGGTTGATTTCTTATCCGACAGATACTTCCAAATTCGATTTGTTTGGGGATGATCTGTAATCTCCTCTTCCCACATACCTGAAGGCAATGCCGTTTCGG
>JBJTQS010000303.1:0-3507 GCA_046075765.1 Bacteroidota bacterium | reverse complement strand
CGGCAGAAACGCCATAGATGTGTTCATTCCCCTACAAAACCTGAAGGGTGCCAAGGAAGGTCAGAAGGCCGTGGCTCGCATCGTAGAGTGGTTACCGGGCGCCAAGAATCCCACAGGAGAAATCATTGAAATACTGGGCGACCCCGGCGACAACAACGCCGAGATGAATGCCATATTGGTGGAATACGGTTTTCCGATTCGCTTCCCTGCGGATGTTGAGCAAGAAGCTGACCGTATTCCGTTCGAAATTCCCGCAGCCGAAATCAAACGCAGGCGCGATATGCGATACGCCACCACCTTTACCATCGATCCCGTAGATGCGAAAGACTTTGATGATGCCCTTTCGGTGGATGTGATCGGCGATGGCGTGTACGAAATTGGTGTGCATATTGCCGATGTGTCGCACTACTTACGCGAGGGAAGCAAGATGGACGATGAAGCGCTCGACCGTGCCACTTCGGTATATCTGGTAGATCGCGTGATTCCGATGCTGCCCGAAAAGTTATCAAATCATGTGTGTTCGCTCCGACCCAACGAAGACAAACTCTGTTTTTCGGCCGTGTTTAAAATCAACGACCAAGCCGAGGTGTTGGAAGAATGGTTTGGCCGCACTGTCATTCATTCCGATCGCCGTTTTACTTATGAAGAGGCCCAAGAAGTGATTGAGACCGGCACAGGCGACATGCATACGCAAGTGCTGCTGCTCGATCGTTTGGCGAAAGTTATGCGCGCAGAGCGTTTCAAGAAAGGTGCCATCACCTTTGAGAAAGTGGAGGTTAAATTCAAGCTCGACGAGAAGGGAAATCCCACTGGCGTTTATACCAAAGAAAACAAAGACTCCAACAAGCTCATCGAAGAGTTCATGCTGTTGGCTAACCGCAAAGTGGCCGAGTTCATCGGCAAACATGGCGGTAGCTCGGCAAAAGAGCGCAGCGGTGAATCGTCGGTGAAAAAATTGTCGTTCGTATATCGTATTCACGATTCGCCCGTTCCTGAAAAATTAGAGGTCTTTTCGCGATTTGCAGGAAGGTTTGGTTATAAAGTCAAAACCAACAACGACAAGGAAATCGCCAAATCGCTGAATAAACTCATGGCGGATGTGAAGGGACAAAAAGAGCAGAATGTGCTCGAGCAACTGGCGATACGCACCATGGCGAAAGCGGTTTATACCACCGAGAACATTGGACACTACGGTCTAGCGTTCGATTACTACACACATTTTACTTCTCCTATTCGCCGCTATCCGGATGTGATGGTGCATCGTTTGCTCGAACACTATCTAAACAAGGGAAAGTCGGCCGAACGCGCATCGTTAGAAGAGAAATGTCAACACAGCACCGACATGGAGATCAAGGCATCGGAGGCGGAGCGCGCTTCGGTGAAATACAAGCAGGTACAATTCTTGCAAGACAAAAAAGGTGTTGTGTTCGACGGACTCATTTCCGGGGTTACCGAATGGGGCTTTTTCGTGGAGCTGGTCGATAACAAGTGCGAAGGATTGGTTCGCTTACGCGATATCGGGAACGATTTTTTTGAGCTCGACGAGGAAAACTACCGGATCATTGGGCGACGATCGGGCCGGGTTTTTTCGCTCGGAGATGAAATCAAGGTCACGATCAAATCAACCGATCTTTCGAAAAAGCAGATTGATTTCATGCTGGCTGGCGAAAACACTGCGCCCACCCGTTCTTTCGAACGCGAATTCGGGTTTCATATTCCGAAGGGCAAGGGCGGCAAGAAAAGACGGTGATTTTTTGATTGCAGGGGAACGCGGATCAAACGGATCATACGGATTAACACAGATTTGATTCTATAGTGCAAATAAATCCGTGTTAATCTGACTCGCCCTGAGCTAGCTTGCGCTGAGCTTGTCCGATAGCTATCGGACGAAGCGTCGAAGGGTTAATCCGACAAATCCGTGTTCTATTTTACTTTGCAACCCCAGCCTTCAAAATCCGCTTCACCACCACCTCTTCTCCGCAGCGAATGCGTACGAGGTAAGATCCGTTGGGTACATCCCATCGTATGCGGTGCGTGTTGCTCGGCGTTGTGGATTCATACAATGCAGCACGCTTGCCCGACATGTCATACAACTCCACTTGGATGTTTCCCGACATAGGCAAAGAAACCGTTGTTTCGTCGTCGAATGCGGTTGGGAAAATGTTGATGGCGGTTGGGTTGTTACGACGAATTAATATGGTGTTCGACAACGATTGCTTGCCATCGAAATCCACTTGGCGCAAACGGTAATAGTAGTTGCGAATAGCTCCAATAGGATCCGTGAATTCATAAGTAAATGCCGCATTGGCATTGCCTCGTCCGGCTACTTCGCCTACCTTCATAAAATTGGCTCCTCCATCCGAGCGCTCCACTTCGAAACGGTCGTTGTTGGTTTCCGTCATAGTAGTCCATCGCAATAGGTTTCCGTTATTTTTAGCCTCTCCAGTAAATGATACCAGCTCTACCGGAAGCGGTGTGGTGGTGGGGCCGTTAAATTCAAAATCATCAATGGCAACACCAGCCGTACCAACCGTGTTGTCGCTCTTGAAACGAAGTCGGAATCCAACAGATGTGTTGCCAGCCAAGAAAGATGCATCATAGCTGCACAAAGAATAGGTTGCTTTGTTCGCGTTAAAATAAGCTTGGTTTATAGGAAAGGCTGTTGCAGCGGCGGTGTTGGCAAAATCATACCAGTTGGTAGCCACAGTGCTGCCTAATGGAATCCAGTTGTCACCGCGATCCGTGGTGTATTCCACAATCAATCCGTCATATTGCAATTCAAAGGCATTCTTTCGGTAGAAGCTCAAGGTGTATGTTCCTGGAAGTGCACAATTGAAGTTTGGTGTCCATAACCGCGCATCGGAGTAATCCGCATAGGTGGCAGCGGTGAGTCCTGTTACCCATGCGTTCGTTCCGCTGCGTACTCCGCTCTTAGCTGCTACTGCTGAGTTCCCGCGTTCAAACGGCGTTCCCGAGAATGTTTCGGATGCGAATGATAGTGGATCCAAATCGAAGCTGCCACCATTGGCTATCAGGAACGGTACACCCTTATTTGGTAACACCTGCACAATTCCGTTGATGGTTTTTGTGAGGGTGTTGTTGCCATTGATGGTTAGCGTTACATTGTACAATCCCGCGGCAGAGTACATCTTAACGGGGTTTTTCAAAGTGGAAGTTGTGCCATCGCCGAAGTTCCAACTCCATGAAGTGGCCTTATAACTAGCATCTGTAAACTGAACTGTTTTTCCACCGTAAATCACCTTGCGGTTAACAGCGAAGTCGGCATAGGCAGATGCAAACACATCACTCGTGAACAAACCCCTTCCATGTGTTGCGGCCGCTACCAGGTTATCGCTTGCACGGATTTGCAACATGTCAACGCGCGTATTGGCGAGTCCGTTGTTGGAGGGTCCCCACACCGTGGATGCGCCGCTCAATAGATCGGTTGACCAAACGCCCACCTCGGTTGCAATCAATGCTTGCGTTGCATTGCTCGGGTTGAACAAG
>JBJTQS010000302.1:0-11415 GCA_046075765.1 Bacteroidota bacterium | reverse complement strand
GCCAAAACCTATGGATGTCATTCGTGAGCTGTCGATTCCTTTGCTTTTCAGATAATCCGTAACCGATTTTGCCCGGTTATTTGACAACAACTGATTTGATTTCTTGTCACCTACATTATCTGTGTGACCAGAAACCTCGATCACTACATTGGTGTTTTTCTTCATGAATGAAACCAACTTGTCTAGTTCTGTAAACGACTCCTTTTGCAACTCAAAGCTGTTTGTAGGGAAAAATACATTCTTGAGAACTACTTTGGATCCAACCGTTACAGGCTCAAGTTTTATATCCAAGATATAAGGTTTGTTACTTGTTTTTGAATCCTTACACGAGAAGTTATCCGAATAAAAAAGATATCCCTCCTTACTAACATTCAATAAATAATCCTTACCAATAGGCAATGTCGCGAGGAATGTGCCCACAGATTCTTCCGTTCCGGATTTAACAACGGTTTTGCCAGACTCTAGATCAATGATTTCGTAGGAGGAAGAAAGCTTGGAACCACTGTTGGCATCCACTACAATTCCTTTCACAAAACTTGTGGCGACAGGTCTAGCCGCATTATGCAATTTGAAACAATACAAATCCAACCCACCTTCTCCACCAGGCCTATCTGAAGAAATATAGGCAACATCCCCGCGTGGTCCAACTAGCAAGCCTCTTTCATCATCGTAAGTATTGATTGGATAACCCAAATTAACGGGATCACCCCATGAGCCATCAGGCCTACGCCTTGAAACATAGATGTCCAAACCTCCCATACCTACATGCCCGTCTGAAGAAAAATATAAAGTTTGATCGTCGGGGTGTATATATACGAATTCTTCTTCTTCAGGTGTATTGATATTGGATGGCAACTTTGCAGGCTCGCTCCATTTGCGATCGTCACCAATTCTCGACATATAAATATCCTGCTCTCGTATACCGGTGCCTGTATTCCTTCCACGAATAAAATACAGTGTGCGGCCATCGCTGGAGAATGAGGGTTGCGACTCCCAAAGCGTAGTGTTAACAGGACCACCCAAATTCAATGGCTTTGTCCATCCATCTTTTCGCAGAGCGGAGTAATATAAATCGCAGGAGCCTTTACCATCATTGCGTTGGCAAGCTGCGAAAAACAAGACTTTTCCATCTGAAGAATAACATGGCACACCTTCGTTACCATAAGTATTTAAACTGCCTCCAGCATTTTTTGCCAAATCCCATGTTTCTCCTTTTCGATTGGCAATGTAGAAATCCTCGTGGTAACGGTTAGACCCTTGAGTCTCGGGGCGATTCCGAGTAAAGATCATGGTCTCGTCGTCGACAGTGATAGACGGAAAATACTCGTCGTATGGGCTATTGACTCCGTTACCCACGTTTTTAGGATCAAATTCGACAGGTGATTTAATCGCGTCTAAAGCGAATTTGCAACAGGATATTCGAAAATCAGCTAAGCTTAATAGTTCCGATTTAGTCCCGGGAACGGTTTTATAACTTTCATAATGCCTTAGAGCATCCGCATATTTTCCAGTTTTGAATTCAATTGCTGCAAGCGTGTAGTATGCTGGCGGATAAAAGGTAGGATTAATTGAAATGACCTTCTTATAATTCAAAATAGCTTCATCGTATTTTCGAGATTCGATGGCTAAATCCGCCAGAATCAGATAGGGCTCAATGAAACCTGAATCTTTCTTTATGGCCTTTTCCAACTCAATTTTGGCTTTTTCATTCAAGCTCTTATCGTAGTATTCCAAAGCAGATTCATACAGACGAATTGCTTGTGAATTGGATGTTGAATAGGTTTTTTGGCCAAATGCCTGAAAATGAAAAAAAGTAACTAACAGCATTCCAAGGCTATAAACTACAGATTTTTTAGCGGTCATGGAATTTCCAAGGTTTTGTGTGTTTGAAGAGAAATACGCCAAATCGGATTGTTTTTCACGTACTCAACGATTAATGGTGCCATTTTATTGGATTTACCAAACTCTGGCTGCAGAAATAGCTGACACGATGGTTTAACATCCTTTAAAAAGGACTCAGCCCAATCCAAATCAGAAGGATGAAAAACGACTACTTTAAGTTCATCCGCTAAGGATATCATTTCCGGTAATGGCTTCTTGAACTTTTTTGGGGAAACACAAACCCAATCCGCATTTCCATGAAGCATATAGGCACCTGATGTTTCAATATGAGACTGCTTTCCAGATTGGCGTAACCCGTTCAGCAATTCACTTAAATCATACATACAAGGCTCACCACCGGTGATAACAACCATATTGGCTGGATGCTTTGAAGTGTCCGCCAACAATTTTTCAATGGTTATAGATGGATGCAAATCTGCATTCCAAGAATCTTTGACATCGCACCAAGTGCACCCAACATCACAGCCGGCCAAACGTATAAAAAATGCGGCCTTGCCAGTATGAGCCCCTTCACCTTGAATGGTGTAAAAGGACTCCATAACTGGCAACGAAGATGTAGCAGAAACCACCTTTGAGATGTTAAAAATGAATTTCTTTCTTGGCAGCCATCAAAGTGTTTTGCAACAGCCCAACAATGGTCATGGGTCCTACCCCGCCTGGTACAGGTGTAATCCAACTGCATTTATGAGCTACTTCTTCGAAATCAACATCTCCTTGCAATCTGAAGCCGGTTTTCTTGGTTGCATCTGCAACGCGTGTAATACCAACATCAACCACAACAGCCCCTTCTTTTACATGATCACCTTTCAAGAAACCAGGTTTGCCCAAGGCAGCGATGATGATATCGGCATCCAAACAATGTGCCATCAAATCGCTCGTTTTACTATGACAAATGGTAACGGTTGCATTTCCGGGATTTGCATTTCTAGCCATGAGTATACTCATAGGCATTCCTACGATGTTCGACCTACCAATCACCACGCACTTCTTCCCAGCGGTTTCAATTCCGTATCGATCAAGTAGAGTTACTATCCCCTTGGGTGTAGCAGCTACAAAAGACGGCTTACCTTGCATCAAACGACCGGAATTAACAGGATGAAAGCCATCCACATCCTTCGATGGGTGAATGGTTTCAGTAACCTTGTCGAATGAAATATGGCGAGGCAGTGGGCTTTGAACTATCAAACCATCAATCTCCGGATTAGCATTAATCTCATGGATCTTTTCTAAAAGTTCGCTTTCAGTAACAGTAGCATCATACCTGATCAAAGTTGATCCAAAACCGATTTCACCACATGTCTTGACCTTGCTTCCAACATAGGTTTCGGAGGCGCCATCTGTTCCAACCAGGATGGCAGCCAAATGCGGAGCTTTCTTCCCGCCGGCTACCATGGCAGCCACTTCTGTTTGGATTTCCTTTTTAATTAATTCTGAAAGTGACTTCCCGTCTAATATTTTCATTTGAATCTTTTATTGTTTTCTAACAGGCATATTGCGCATCAGTTTGGCTGCATTGCCACCTGAAAATGCTTTCATCATTTTGCGCATGTCTTCAAACTGCTTCATCAAGCGATTAACTTCTTGAATATTCGTGCCGCTTCCCATAGCAATCCTTTTCTTACGGCTTCCGTTTATCAAACCAGGCTCCGAACGTTCAGCAGGTGTCATAGACCGAATTATAGCCTCAACACCTTTGAACGAATCGTTGTCTATGTCTAGGTCTTTAACCGCCTTTCCTACTCCAGGAATCATGCCTAAAAGATCTTTCACATTTCCCATCTTTTTTATTTGCTCCAATTGGGAAAGGAAATCATTGAAATCGAATTTGTTTTTGGCGATTTTCTTCTGCAGCTCAGCCGCTTGTTTTTCATCAAATTGCTCCTGTGCTTTTTCGACCAAAGAAACAATGTCGCCCATGCCCAAAATACGATCGGCCATACGCTCCGGATAGAATACATCCAATGCTTCCATCTTCTCGCCTGTTCCAACGAACTTGATAGGCTTGTTTACAACGGAGCGAATAGACAAGGCGGCACCACCTCGTGTGTCACCATCCAATTTTGTGAGCACTACGCCATCAAAATCTATACGGTCATTGAAAGCCTTTGCTGTGTTAACGGCATCCTGACCAGTCATAGCATCCACAACAAACAGCGTTTCGGATGGATTGACAGATTTCTTGATCAATTCTATTTCAACCATCATGGCTTCATCCACAGCCAAGCGGCCTGCTGTATCAATAATCACAGGGTTATATGACTCGCGAACTGCAAGAGCGATCGCATTTTTGGCAATCGATACGGGATTTGCATTACCTGGTTCCGTATAAACCGTTACACCAATCTGCTCGCCTAGAACTTTCAATTGATCAGCAGCGGCGGGACGATAAATGTCACAAGCAACCAGAAGCGGATTTTTACCTTTTTTATTCTTTACAAAATTTGCCAGCTTACCACTCAAGGTAGTTTTACCAGACCCTTGCAAGCCTGACATTAGGATTACAGCAGGCGATCCTTTGAGATTGATGTCGGCCATCGTGCCGCCCATCAGCTCTGCCAATTCTTGGTGCGCGATCTTCACCATCAATTGGCTTGGCGAAACCGCAATTAAAACATTCTGCCCTAAAGCCTTTTCCTTGACACTGTCAGCAAAAGTTTTAGCGACTTTATAGTTAACGTCGGCTTCTAGTAACGCCTTCCGAACCTCTTTCATGGTTTCGGCTACGTTGATTTCGGTAATCTTACCTTGTCCCTTTAGGACTTTAAAGGCCCTATCTAACTTGTCACTTAAATTTTCAAACATGTTATTAATCAAACTTTAAATTAATATCAATTTCCAACCGCTGATGAATCTGCAGGTGCTTGATCCAATGAGTCGTCAACAATATCGGTGTAATCATCTTCCTCATAGAAACCTGCTTCCTCTTGCTCATCAGATGCACCGGCTTTTAATGTTATATCTTCTTTTGTTACATGAACCAACCAGCTTCCATCCGTTTTAACAAGCTTAATTGTGGTAGGCATATCTTCTTCCTCGCTTACGAATTTTACATAAGCGGTATCGCCCATGATACGCTCTTCAATAATTTCGATCTTTGATTTAACAAACGGTGTTGAATCTTGAGAAAAATTAGCAATGCTTTCCTGTAAATTGATTAGTTTATCTGTGTCAGGCGTTGAAAGTTCCCGAGCATCATCAAATTGCTTGTTCTCCACGGCATAAATAAAATCAATCACTACATCTGAAGGATTTTCATTTGAGCAACCAGACAACACAAGTACCAGGAATAGGGTAGATTTGGAAAACAGTTTATTCATGATTCAAATTTAATGTCAAATATCTTTTTGGCAAAAGGGTTCAGATAAAGGTCGTCTAAGCCTACAAAATCCCCTGAGGCTGTATGGCTGATTTGGATATGTATTCCACAAGGATTTAGAAAATGTTTCCAAACAAACTCGGTACAATACAGCTCTTTATCAGAAGAGAGATCGAAATGGTCATCGAATGTTGGCTCTTTAGCTGAAAGAGATCTTATCTCATTTTCAAGCAGCAATCCGTTTCGATTCAAATTAGCATATCGATATACCGTAACTCGATTGTTTTCCCTTTCTGAGCAAAAATCTTCCAAACTTTCACACCATAATCCGGAAATTGACTTTCCATTTTCCATCTTTTCCATCATATGGTAAACCGTCGGTTTGCCATCCTTAATTATAACCAATCCTACATGAGAGTAGGTTCGATCTCGGAGTGAAGTGTTCCGCATGATACCACTAACAAATCCTTTTCCCGACCTGAATACCAAATCGCCAGATTTTAATTCGGGGATTTTAGGGACTGATTTTGTAATGTAGGTGCTGTTAATATCTGCCCTTGATAAAATCTCCGGGCCAATTGCGATTCCTAGCAGAATTGATATCAAAAGCAGCTTTCTCATTTGAAATCACATTTGTTCAGGGGCGTGAATTCCCAGCAATGATAACGCCAATGCAATTACGGCTGCTGTTTTATGACAAAGATGTAGTCTGAACTTACTTGTTAAAGGCTGTTCTACATCAACAATCACATTGTCGTGGTAAAATTGGTTGAATGACTTGGCCAAATCATAAACATAATTGGCAATAACCGCCGGAGATAACTTGTGAGCTGCATCACGGGCAATCTCGTCGAATGCCAGTATGGTCTTAACAAGCACTCGCTCTTTATCGTTCAAAGAACATCCATCCGGCTTTTGGAAATTCGAATAATCCCCATAACCATTCATGGTATCAGCCTTTCTAAGGACCGATTTGATGCGGGCATGGGTGTATTGGATAAAAGGACCGGTGTTTCCATTGAAATCAATCGACTCATTGGGGTCGAAAAGCATTCTCTTCTCAGGATCCACTTTCAAGAGGAAATACTTCAACGCACCCATACCTATTTGGTTGTACAACACTTTTGATTCAGGTGAATCCGGATTTTGAAGCTTGCCCAGTTCTCTGGTAATTTTCTCGGCTTCAACAGACATCTCATCCATCAAATCATCTGCATCTACAACCGTGCCTTCCCTGGATTTCATTTTTCCCGAAGGAAGGTCAACCATGTTATACGATAAATGGTAGAGCCGCGATGCCCAATCATATCCGAGCTTTGCCAAAATCAAGAAAAGAACCTTGAAATGATAATCCTGTTCATTGCCCACGACATACACCATGCTGTCGAATCCGAAGTCCTCGTGACGTTTTACGGCAGTACCCAGGTCTTGCGTCATGTAAACGGATGTTCCATCCGAACGCAATAGCAACTTCTCATCCAACCCCTCACCTCTCAAATCAACCCAAACGGAATTATCGGGGCGGCGATAAAAAACTCCTTTTTGTAATCCATCTTCCACTATCTGCTTACCCAAAATATAAGTCTCAGACTCATAGTAAAACTTATCGAAATCAACGCCCAGACGCTTGTAGGTAATATCAAATCCTTCATATACCCAGCTATTCATTAAGCGCCACAAGTCCAATGTCTCAACATCGCCGGCTTCCCAATCTTGTAGCATATTCCGAGCTTGAACCATCAGGGGCGCATCTTTCTCCGCTTTATCCTTATCCATACCACCTGCAACCAGTTCTTCCACCTCAAGCTTGTAATGCTTATCGAATTCAACGTAATATTTACCAACCAGATGATCACCCTTCATCCCTGAAGATTTTGGAGTTTCACCATTTCCAAAGAGTTTCCATGCCAACATCGATTTGCAGATATGTATTCCACGGTCGTTGATGATATTTACTTTGGTTACTTTATTGCCATTCAATTTAAGGATCTCGCCAACCGCATAACCCAGCAAGTTATTACGCATGTGTCCCAAGTGCAATGGCTTGTTGGTGTTTGGCGAACTGTATTCAACAAGTATATGCTTACCTGTGCTGATTTTGGAGGAAGTCAATTCGAGAGAATTGTAAAATCTCTCCACCCAGAGTTCAGGCTTAATTTCAATATTCAAAAAACCCTTGACAACATTGTATCCAGACGCCCATTTACCTGATGCAACTAGCGCTGTTCCGATAGCCTCACCTACTTCTTCCGGTTTTTTACCAGCGGATTTGGATAAATTGAAAACCACTAATGTTAAATCGCCCGCGAATTCCTTACGAGTCGCTTGAAAAACGAGCTTGTCGGTCTCTACAGCAGTTCCAAAAATATTATTGAATATATCGGCTATTTCAAGTCCGAGTTCCTTCTCAAAAACCATATTTTAGCTCAAGTGGTTAATTGGCTTACTACCCGTTGAAGAATTTCAAAGGTGTTTTCGGCCATTAAATTTTCCTTGTCCAGCGTTGGATTCACTTCAGCAATTTCCATACAACACACCTTTTCATTTTGAACCAATCTAACGCATAGGCTACCAGCTTCTTTTTCAGTGATTCCATTTCGGACAGGAGTACCTGTTCCCTTGGAGATGGATGAATCCATGCTATCGACATCAAAAGAGACATAAATCAAGCTGCAATGCGAAAGGTGCGCCAAAGCATCACGCGAAATTTTCTCAACACCGTTGCGTTTCACATCGTTGGTTGTAAATATGCGGACTTTGTGCTTCTTTAACAGATAGGACTCTTCTGGCTCTACATCCCTGAGAGAAATGTAAACCATGTCCTTGTAGGTGATCTTTGGGGTGATGCCTCCTATTTTCTTGAATTTAGTCCACAAGTCGACGGTTTCCTTATCAGGTTTGTTGATGCGCGACTGCAAGTTATCTTCTCCCAAAGAAGCTGCTAATGGCATGCCATGTACATTGCCGGTGGGAGTTGTAAAAGGCGAATGCAGATCGGCATGGGCATCTATCCAAATAACACCCAGTTTCTGTTTAGGAAATGCTTGTCTGATACCGGCAATGGTACCTGTAGATGTGCTATGGTCTCCTGCCAAAACGATTGGAAAAGACTTCGATTTTAGTGTGGAGGCTACTTCGTTGCAAATTCGCTCACAGGTTCCAATTATTCCCTTGAGTCTTTTAGCGTAAGGTGTGCCTGGATTGGCAAACAATAATTGATTCTCTGTTTTGATCTCAACCGAGTCGTGCTTGTTGAAAAGCGAACTACCATAGTCGAGAGCGGCGATCTTTATAGCATCTACACCTAGGCTTGCGCCCCTTGTTCCAGCCCCTATTTCAGACCTAACCTCTATGAACTTTACGTTTTTAATCATATTGGTATTCGTTTTAAACTATTGAATTTAACATCCGAGTTACTTACATTCGCGAAAAAATCACCATCCAAGTTACTTGAATTAATGAAAAATCGTTACGCTGACCTAATTACACAAACATTTGACTTCCCTCAGGAGGGCTTTGAAGTGGTAGATAATAACCTGCATTTCAATGGAATACCTTTAATGGACATCATTGAGCAATATGGAACACCTCTAAAAATCAGCTACCTACCGAAGATCAGCGAGCAGATCCAAAAGGCCAAACGGTTGTTCAATGTAGCCATGGCCAAGGCCGACTACAAAGGTAAATATACTTACTGTTACTGCACCAAAAGCTCCCACTTTTCATTTGTATTGGATGAGGCATGCAAGAATGATATCCATTTGGAGACTTCTTCCGCCTTCGACATACCCATTATTCGTAACCTGGAGGAGCGTGGAAAGATCAACAAAGACATTTTTGTGCTTTGCAACGGTTTCAAAAGACCGGTTTACACTCAAAATATCAAGAAGCTGATTCATGATGGGTTTACCAATGTGATTCCCATTTTAGACAACATGAATGAACTCGCCGCTTACGAGGATATCTACAAAGACAACAAACTCAAAGTAGGTATTCGTATAGCAGCAGAGGAGGAACCTAATTTTGATTTCTATACTTCCAGGTTAGGCATCCGATACACCGAAATCATTGATTATTATAAGAGTGTGATTAAAAAGACCCCTAATATCGAGGTCAAATTGCTGCATTTTTTCATCAATACAGGCATTCGCGATACCGCTTACTATTGGGCTGAGTTGGAGCGCTGCATCCATCTGTATTGCGACATTAAAAAAGTATGCCCTGAGTTGGATTCTTTGGACATCGGTGGTGGGTTTCCAATTCGAACTTCGTTGAGCTTCGATTTCGATTATCAATACATGGCAGATGAGATAGTTCGACAAATAAAATCCATATGCCAGCAACGAAATGTGAAAGAACCGAACCTATTTACAGAGTTCGGATCATTCACCGTTGGTGAGAGCGGAGCCATCCTCTTCAACGTAACTGAGGAAAAAAGACAGAACGACAAGGAGACTTGGAACATGATCGACAGCTCCTTCATAACCACTCTTCCCGACACTTGGGGTATCAAACAGAAGTTTATATTGCTCAGTATAAATCACTGGGATAAGGAATACCAACGAGTAAACCTGGGGGGACTTACCTGCGACAGTGATGACTATTACATTATGGAAAGCGTAAAAAGCAGGGTGTTTTTACCCAAAGGGGAAAAAGATGAACCGCTTTATATTGGGTTTTTCCATACTGGGGCATACCAAGAGTCGTTGGGCGGCTACGGAGGTATTCAACACTGCCTAATACCAGCTCCCAAGCATGTCTTGATCGATCGAGATGAAAACGGCGAAATCGTGACTAGGTTGTTTGCCAAAGAGCAAAGCGCCAAGTCGATGATGAAAATACTAGGCTATTAAGCCCGGTTATCGTCCAATCAGCAAACGCGAGCGAGACACTTTACCCGCGCATTCCAACTCAAGCAAGTACAAACCAGAGGCAAGTTGATGGTTCGAAAGGTTCAGGTTCATCATATTGTTACCTGAATACAGTTCCCCTTTCCACAAATCATCCACCATCCGCCCGTCGGGAGCTATCAATTTTATTGATGCTTTACCATCAACAGCGCTATTCAAAGAGATGGTAACCCAATCATTGGCAGGATTAGGGAATACTGACATATTTCCAATCGGAATTTCCGCATCAGAGATGGAAGTGAGAGTACGAACACTGTCGCGGTATGTAACAGAAGAAATCTGAGGAGCGCCACCGAATGAACCGCCCGTCAATGTGATTTGAAGCAAAGGGATATTCTTGGTTGTGCCCAACCACTTATATTCTATTATAGCGGGCGAGGGAAAATTGAAACCAAAGCCTAAAGTGTCTAGGAATAAAGTGTCTGTGCCAGTAATAGAGGACTTAATACGAAGCGTGTTGAATGTTCCGTACGGAGTAATAAGTGTTCCCCATCCATCCACTTCGGAAACTCGAACCTGGTCGTGACCATAATAACCCAAGTTGGGAATGTTGATGTTGAAATCAGATGGGGATGTATCGGTATCACCGAAATTCATCGGGAACCTATAAAGCACATCTTTACTATTGAAACCGATAGGAACACCAATTCCGTTAATCGTTGCCCCATAACCTGTTTGCTGGTATAGCGTATTTGATTTATAATAAAAAGCAATAACGTCACTAACTGTAACACCACCACCTATTGGCGCATTAGGAACACCAAGATTCCCTTTTTTGGCTTGGTTAGCCCTATTATTGTTGAAAGACAAATCAGCAAAAAACAAGGCATACGTAGCGCCTGTGGAAGTTACCGTTCTGAAAGTGTCGATATCCTGTGAGACTGGCTGTAGGAAAGAAAAGTCCCAAGTATAATTTGCTCCGGTTGGAACCGGATCAATTGCGGTGGTAATTTGGGCGTTGCTGAACCTGAATGTGTCATTTGCCGCTGGAATGGCTGAGCTTCCAATTGTGATTTGTGCGTGGCTAAAATTGACTAAGAACGCCAATGAGATGGTTAGTAGTATTTTATTCATTTTGATTTTTTGATTCAAACAAAATTACAATTTAAACTGAAGGATCATTTAATTTTTTCAGTCGATATTTTTCCAAATGCAACATGTTTTGAATTACTACGTTTTTTGCGCTTTACAATGGCTAATTTTGCCAAAAACGCATCTGTGCCAAGGACACTACTTTGTTTGATATTCCGCATTCTCGCTCTTTCCCCTCTCTCTTCCTCTCTTCTT